>RKSK01000112.1 GCA_007570915.1 Cenarchaeum sp. | reverse complement strand
AGCCACGCCCCCCCCCCCCCCCGCGGCGCAGCGCGTGCGAGGCTTGCGCTTCCCGGCCCACTCCGCGGGAATGCCCTGCAAGGTACATATATGCGCCGCCGTTGCCCCTGCCCGCAATGGCGCGCAAGGCAAACCGGGCCAGCGGGCGGGAACGCCCTGACATCGAGCTGGAAATCTCGGACTTTGGGCCTATCGCGGGGGGAAGGATTGCCCTGCGGCCGCTCACGGTCCTTGTCGGCCCGAACAACTCGGGCAAGACATACGCGTCGGTCCTCGCGCACTCTGTCATTTCCGCGTGCGCGGACCTCTCGGCGGTCGCCAGGTCTGGGTACTGGGCGGGGGCGCTGCTGGAGAGCGGCGAGTTCAAGGGGCTCTCTGCCCGGGCCGCCAGGCTCGCCGCCTCGGCCAACGGCGGGGGCGGGGACGCGGTGCCGCGCGACCTGTCTGCCAAGATGCACGACTGCACGGTCAGGCGCCTCTTTGAGGGGTCGCTGCTCTCGCGCATGCGGCACAACTTTGGCTCGCCGCTCGGCGATCTGGTGCGCGCCGGCTCGAAATCCTCAAGGATCAGGATAGGGGGGCCGCTAGTGGCCGATGTCGCCATCTCGCGCAGGGGATCCGCTGCCGTCAGGGTGGCCCACAGGGCCGCGCGCGCCCCGCGGCGGGGCGCAGGGGGGGCAGCAAGGAACGGCCGCGCCGTCGGCCTGCCGGCGCAGGGGCGCGGCCATGCCGCGCTCTTGGATCTGGCAGCCGAGATCGCCGGCCATGCCGTCGCGGCATGCCCCGGCGGAACCTCGCACTATGTCCCGGCCGCGCGATCCGGCGTGGTGTGCGCGTACGGCGCGCTGGCCCCGGGCATTCTCGCCGGCCTGCACCACGGCGCCGGGACTGCGGGGACTGTGTCAGACCTGGTCGCCTCGCTTGCCCGCGGGCGCTCGCCCGCACCCGCGCGAAACGGCAGGCCGCGACGCGGAACGGGCATGGTCTCGGACGTGCTTGGAGGCAGGGTGGCCCGCGCGCGCACGGGCGCCGGCGCGCTGTCCTATGCCCACATGGGGGAGCAGGTCCCGATCCACAGGTCGTCTGCGGGGGTCGTCGCGACCGCGCCCCTTGCCCTCGCCGCCGCGGGCATGGGGCCTGGCGACACGCTCGTCGTAGAGGAGCCCGAGGCCCACCTGCACCCAAAGTCCCAGGCGGTGCTCGCGAGGCGCATGGCGGGGCTTGTGCGGCGCGGAATGCGCGTTATCTTGAGCACGCACAGCGCGTTTTTCCTGGCGCAGCTGAGCATACTGGTGAGGGCCGGCACGCTGGCGTCGTCAGGGCGCAGGATACCGGGGTACGGCCAACACGACTATGTGACAGACGACGAGGTTGCGCCGTACGCCTTCAGGGCGCGCACTGGGGGAAAGCACGACATCTCGGAGATCGAGCATTCTGGGGATGAGGGCATATCACAAGACGAGTTTGTCGATGTGGCAGAGTCCATGTCGCGCGAGGACTTTTTGATTGACGGCGCGCTGGAGGGCTGATCACAAGCCATGCGGGAAATCAAGAGGCTGTACGGGGCGTTTAGGGTCAAAAGGTGCAAGAGCAAGAACAAAAAGGCAAGGTGCGAGTTTTGCCCCGGCTTTAGGGGCTCTCTCATACTTGACTGTGACCGGATCATGGAGGCCTGGAGGCTGGTCGGCCCCACAAGCGACTGCATTGTGATTGCATGCCATGGATCATTCCACGTTGCGGTGGTGGAGATAAAGGGTAGGCGATACTCTACAAGCCACGCAATGTCGCAGCTTGCCGCCGGGGCCGACCTTGCTCTGGGCATGATCGACAGGGCCGACCTCTCCGCAAGGCCAAGGCTGCACCTGGTTCTCGTTGCGCCCGGCCACACCTATGACCAGGTTGCGGCCCTTGCGTCGCGCAGGCTTCGCGTGCGAGGCAAGAAGGTGCGCATACACGCCGTGCGGTGCGGCGCACGCCTCCCGCAGGTCATAGCCCGCGCATGACGCCTTGCGCTTGCGCCACGCCAAATGCGCGCCGGCCGAATCGGGTGGGCGGCGGCGCGTCGCCTGATGCACCTTGGGGCGCAGCGCCGGAGACGGCACCCTGCGCGGCCCACACGAGCCATCCGGCCGGGATCTGCGGGCTGGCGCCCCACGGCCCCCTTGCGGGAATGCCCTGCAAGGTACATATATGCGCCGCCGCAGCCCACGCCCGCAATGGCGCGCAAGGCGGCGGAAGGCAACGGGCAGGGCCGCGCCGACATCGAGCTGGGCATCTCAGACTTTGGGCCAATCGAGAAGGGCAGGATCGCACTGAGGCCGCTCACAATCCTTGTCGGCCCAAACAACTCGGGCAAGACGTACGCGTCGCTCCTTGCGCACTCTGTCATCCTGGCCTGCGCGGACCTTGCGAGGGCCGCGCGGTCTGGCGACTGGGCGGGCGCGCTGATGGAGAGCGGAGGGCTGCGCGGGATGTCTGGCCGGGCCGCCAGGCTCGTCGCCTCTGGCAGCGGCGGGGGCGAGGTCGCGGTGCCGCGCGGGCTGTCTGATGCCATACACAGGTGCACGGCCGGCCGGCTCTTTGAGGAGTCGCTGGCCTCTCGAATGGGCCACAACTTTGGGTCTCCCCTGGGCGCCCTTGTGCGCGCGGGCTCGAGGTCCTCGAGGATCAGGATCAGGGGCCCGATAGGCGCGGACGTCGCCATCTCGCGCAGGGGGGGCGCCACGGTGAGGGCGGGGGGCGGCGGCAAGAGCTACTTTGTCAATGGCCGCTCTGTCACCGCGGCGGGCGCGGCGCGAAACGCCCGGAACGGCAGGGGCGCAGGCAGCGGCCGAAGCGGGGCGCGCCCGACGATCGCAGGGCCGTCGCGCAGGCGCGGCCCTGGGGCGCTCCACTGGCTGGCGGCGGGAATAGCAGAGCAGGCGGTCGCCGGCGTGGCGTGCGGCGCCTCGAGGTACATACCCGCGGCGCGATCCGGCATGATGCGCGCCCACGAGGAGCCCCTCCGCGGAACCCCCGGCGGCCCGGGCCCCGCCG
>RKSK01000003.1 GCA_007570915.1 Cenarchaeum sp. | reverse complement strand
TGCGCAAAAGCGCCGCATGGCGAAGGGCGGGCCTGTGATCGCGGGCATGGGCACACGCATTTGGGACCTGTGGGGCCAGGGCGCCGCGAAACGGGGGGCGGACTTGCGCATGCGGGCATGGGCCGGCGCGGCAGGGCAATGCAGGGCGGCGCTTTTGGCAGCGCGCGCGCCTGTCACCAGTACCCCCGCTTGTGGCCAAGCCTGCAGAGCTCGTCGAGCAGGGCGGAATGCCCGCAGAGGCGGTCGTGGTCATGCCGGATTGTGACGTGCAGGCTGTACAGCACGCTGTCCTCGCGCAACGCGTAAACTTCCGTCGTCAGCCGCCCGTCGTCGAGCCTCTTCGGGTACCTGCCCAGGATGGAGTGCGGGAACAGGCGCGCGTACGCGCCGACATAGTCGCACAGCAGCCCAAAGCCAAACTCGACCACGTTCCTTCTGGCAATGAGCCCCTGCGCCGCCTCTGGCGTCGCCCTTCTAAAATAGTCCGTAATGTCGGGGGAGAGCATGCCTTTCACGTCGGGGCGCGCACCCTTCTCCACCGCCTCGCCCCGCCTGGAGCGGCCACGGCGGTATTCAGAGTACAGTCTTCCCGCCTGGCGCTTGCTGCAAACCCGGCGGCGCACGCCCCCATGGCCGTCGGGCGCCTCCCCAAACGCGGGCCTGAGGCGCGGGTCGCGGCCCCCTGGCGGCAGGCCGCGGCGCAGGCCCGCCATGTCGTTGTCAAACCTCCTCAGGCCGAGCGCCCTCTTCGCCGGCAGGCCGGCGTTTAGCGAGTCCATCCAAAAGTCGTCGTGCTTGGGGCTTTTTGGGCCGGCGTGCTCCCGCCACCTCTTGCCGACGTTCTCGACAAGGGATGCGACAGGGTCATGGGCCGGCCCGTGGAGGTTGCCGGCCTCCTGGCGCAGCTGGCCGACGATCCTCGTGTACACGCCGTGCAGGCTGTGGTAGATCGGGTGGTCCATCATTCCCGGGATGCCGCCGTCGCCCCCCTCCGTGCCCATCGCCTCCCAGAGCCGCAGGGGTATGGACTTTAGCTGCTTTTCGACGCACTGCTGGGCAAGGAACATGGACTCGCCCAGCGCGTGGCCAGACGAGCTGCCCCTGGCGGCCGCCTGCGCCAGCCCCAGGTCAACCCTGGCCTGCTCCCTAAACGCCCCCGAGAGGCCGGTCATTTTGCGGCGCGGCGCGCGGGGCGGTATTATCTCTATTGCGGGCGCAGCCGCTCCGGCCGCCGCGGCCCGGGCGCACACACAAATAGGGCGCAAGGTGGGACGGCCCGTGGCCATGGGCAAGAACTCCGGGATCTCCAGGGGCCTCGCAGAGTTTTACAGCGGGATGAAAAAGTTCAAGAGGCACGACGGGACCGACGTCAGGGAGTTTGCCCCGTACCAGAGGGCAGTCTGGGCGGATCGCTTCAGGAGGCACCGCGTGAGGCACTATGTGCGCGGCCCCGGCACCGGCCTCTCGAGGATCCTCCTCATGGAGGCGCTAAACGTGGTCCTGACAAGCAGGCGGTGGGCTGACGCGCTTGTGCTGGTGGCCGACCAGTTTGAGGCGCAGAGGAGGCGCAACGAGCTGGCGGAGATGATAGAGGGCAGCGAGTACTCGGGGTACATGGTCCCGGGCGGCGAGTGGACCGACCGCATGCGCACGCATGCGCCGTACAGCAAGGCGGGGATTGTGCTGCGCTCCCCCGGGGACGCCTCGGACGAGCAGGCGCGCGGGATATCCTTTGAGAGCGTCATCAGCCTCAGCCCCACGTCGGTGAACATGCACCACGTGCTGGTTCTCGACGCGATGGAGTCGGGCTTTGCGCAGGGAGACATTTGCATGGGAATGGCCAGCGCCAACTCGACGACGCTCCTGACGGGGGGAAGGATTGTCGTGGCGATGATTCCGCGATATCCGTACTATAGGCTTGCAGAGAGGCTGCCCAGGATAAACGAGATTGAGCCGGGGGAGCTCTACCGCAGGAAGGACGAGATTGTCAGGAGGATACCCATGAGCATCGCGATCGACGCCGGGATCATAGAGGGGGACGAGACGACGCAGGCCGAGATGAGGAGGCTGGACAAGTCCGTTCGCGACGCAGTCTACCCCGTGGACGCAAGGGAGTGTTAAGGCAGGGCGTTCTGGCGGGAGGTCGCGAGCACGGCGTCCGCGCCTATAGCAGGCCGCCCTTCAAGAGGTCGTCGTACACCTCGGACATGCGCCTCCGGGGCAGCCCATAGCACTCCAGGTGCGCCTCCTCTAGCAGGCCGTTGCGGCTGGTGGACTCGCCCCTTCGGGCGAGAATGTCGCGGATCACCAAGATCAGGGCCGCGATCGAGAGCCACTCGTGGTCGCGGCCGCGCCTGCCCACGAGCGCGGCAAACCTGCCGTCGTCCCAGTCCATGCCCCCCACCCCCTTTAGGCTCTCCAGCCTGTCTATCGCGAGGTCCAGGCGCAGCGAGGAGACGCTGCCCGGAGGCGAGACGTGAAAGTCGTACGGCTCGAGGCCGGGGCAGCCAAACATGCGCCTTGCCAGGTAGACCAGGGCGTGGACGCCCATCCTCCTGGCCAGCGTCTGCTCGCGCAGCCGCTCGTCGTATATGATGCCCGTGCGGTCAATCTCGGCAAAGTCGATCCCCAGCAGCCCCTTGTAGTTCTTGCCGGGGCTCTTGCGCGGCGAGACAGCGCGGCAGAGCGCGGCAAGTATCGGGCCTATCGTGCGCCGCAGCTCCCCCTCGCTAGGCACGGCGGCCATGTACTCCTCGGGGTCTGCCATTAGCTGTCCCATGTCCGGCGGGGCGGCGGGGCGCGGCGCGTTATAGACGTTGCGCACGCCGTGGCCGCGTGGCGCGGCGCGGGCGCCCCGCGGGCACACGGCGCGGGCGCCCAAGGGGGGCATGGGGGCGATGGGGGCCAAGGCCACGCGGCAGGCCCACAGGAGGCGCGCGCGCCGGACGGTGTTGTATGACTAGGCACGCCCTGCGCGAAGATCCGGGTTTTTTGCCCAAAAGATCCGCATTTTCCAACCGAAACGCGGACTGGTCAG
>RKSK01000137.1 GCA_007570915.1 Cenarchaeum sp. | reverse complement strand
GGCCTGGACTCGCTGTCGCGCGCGCACGAGCTCCTCTATGACGGCGTCGCGTACGGGCCGGGCGAGCGCACGGGCCACGCGCCCGGCGAGTGGCGCCGCACGCAAAACTGGATAGTCGGCGGGCCGGACAGGGCCGTCATCTACACGCCGCCGAGGCCCCCTGACGTCGTGCCCCTCCTCGAGAACCTCGTCGACTATGTCAACGCCGACGGGGCCGCCGACCACGCGCTGGTCCGCTGCGCCGTGGCCCACGCGCAGTTTGAGGCCATACACCCGTTCCCCGACGGCAACGGCAGGGTCGGCAGGATGCTCATATCCATGATGATGCGCAAGTACGGCCTCCTCTCCTCGCAGCCCCTCGCGCTGAGCTCCTCTATCTACATGCGCCGCGCGCAGTACTATGCGCTGCTGCGCGGCGTCACGGCGGCCGGCGCGTGGGCGCAGTGGATCGACTACTTTGTCGACGTCTGCGCCGAGGCCGCCGAGGACGGCTCTGGCTCGGTCCGCGAGCTCGTCGGGCTGCGCAAGTCGTACCTCGAGAGGCTCGGCGACAGGGCCGGCGGGACGATGGTCCAGGTCCTGGACAGCCTGTTTGAAAACCCGTACATCACGGTCCCCATGACAAAGAGGATAACGGGAATGGGCAACAGGGCCGCGTCGATGGTCATAGAGGACGCCATCGAGGCCGGCATACTCGAGCGCCTGCCGGGCCGCGCAAAGACCATACTCTACGTCTCGCGCGGCATACTCGCGGCCATGGGCGAGCGCGGCGCGCCGGATCAGGGCGCCGGCTGACGCGGGGGCGGGCCGGGCGCGGCAAGCGGGCAGCGCGCGGGCCCGCGCCCCGGGCAGGCGCCTGCCGCGGCCTGCGCGGGGCCGCCCGGGCCCTGCCTGCGGCTCCAGGCGGCGGGGGCGGGCGCCCGTGCGCCCCCGAACGCCCGGCCCGGCAGGGCAACGCCCGCTGCCATGCCCGCCCCGGCGCCATGCCCCCGCGCCGCGCCCGGGCAGGCCTGCCGCGCACGCGCAGGGCGGCCCCGGCGCGGCCCCGTGGGGGGCGGGAAACGGGCAACCCTTTAAAGCACGCCGGCGGGGGCCGCGCGCGCGTGAAGGCGAGGCCGATATACTTTTTTGACGAGGGCGACCCCTCGGACAGGCGCCTGCTGGGCGGCAAGGGGGCCGGCCTCTGCGAGATGACGAAAATGGGCCTTCCCGTGCCCCCGGGCTTTGTGATAACGACGGAGGCGTGCAGGTCCTACTATGCGTCGGGCCAAAAGCTGCCCCACGGCCTCATGGCCGGCGTGCGCAAGTCCATGGCCCGCCTCGAGGAGCGCACGGGCAAGACGTGGGGCTCGCGCAACAACCCCCTCCTCATATCTGTGAGGTCAGGCGCGGCGATATCGATGCCCGGCATGATGGACACGATACTCAACGTCGGCCTCAACGACTCTAGCGTCGAGGGCCTGGCCATCTCCTCGGGGAGCCGGCGCTTTGCGTGGGACTCGTACAGGCGCCTCGTGCAGCTCTTCGGCAAGGTCGTCTTTGGCGTGGACGACTCGCTCTTCGAGGCCGCCCTCGAGGAGGCAAAGAGGGCCAGCAAGGTCGAGCTCGACTCGCAGCTCGACGACATTGCGCTGCGCCGCCTCGTGGCCCGCTACAAGGACATATTCTCTAGGCACGCCGGCCGCGCGTTTCCGGCCGACGCGACCGAGCAGCTCGAGCTCGCCATCGACGCCGTCTTTCGCAGCTGGCGCGGCGAGAGGGCCGTCGTCTACCGCGAAAAGAACGGCATAACCGACGAGGTCGCCGACGGGACCGCCATCAACGTCGTGACGATGGTCTTTGGCAACAGGGGCCCCGGCAGCGCGACTGGCGTCGTGTTTACGAGAAACCCCGGCACGGGCGAAAGGCGGATATTTGGCGAGTACCTCGCCAACGCGCAGGGCGAGGACGTCGTGGCCGGCAGCCGCACGCCAAAGCCCATCTCCGAGCTGCGCAAGGAGATGCCAAAGATGCACGCGCGCCTCGAGGAGACGTGCAAGCTGCTAGAGGCGCACTTTCGCGAGCCGCAGGACATCGAGTTCACGATCGAGTCCGGCTCGTTCTACCTCCTGCAGACGCGAGGCGCAAAGATGAACGCCGCGGCGATGGTGAAGACGTCAGTCGACATGGTGTCCGAGGGCATGTTTGACCGCAAGCGCGCCATCATGCGCCTCGGCGCCGACCAGCTAGAGCAGCTCCTCCACCCGACGATCAGCGCCGCGGCCGCGCGCGGGGCGCGCCAGCTCGCCGCCGGGATCGCCGCCTCGCCGGGCGCGGCGACGGGGGTCGCGGTCCTCGACGTGGGCCGCGCCGTGTCCGCCGCAAAGGCCGGCAAGCCGGTCATACTCGTCCGCGAGGAGACGCGCCCGGAGGACGTGCCGGCGTTCTTTTCGTCCGTCGGGATACTCACGAGCAAGGGCGGCAAGACCTCGCATGCGGCCGTCGTCGCGCGCGGCATGGGCAAGCCGTGCATTGTCGGCGCGTCGTCGATGCGCATAGACCCCGCCGCGCGCGTCTGCATCTCCGGCGAGGCGCGCATACGCGAGGGCGACACGATAACGATAGACGGCAACAGCGGGGCCGTCTACGCCGGCCCCGTGGAGACGATCGCCCCGCGCGTGACGCGCGACTTTAAGACCATACTAGGCTGGGCGAGGTCCTTCAAGGCGCTCGGCGTGCGCGCCAACGCCGACACGCCCGAGGCCGCGCGCGCCGCGCGCGAGGGCGGCGCCGAGGGGATCGGCCTGTGCCGGACCGAGCGCATGTTCAACGAGAGGGACCGCATCGGCCTCTTTGTGGACATGATAATGGCCGAGAACGAGGCGAGGAGGCGCGAGATACTGGCCAAGCTCGAGGTCCTGCAGCGCAACGACTTTGTCAAGATACTGCGCGCCATGGACGGCCGGCCCGTGACGATACGCCTGCTCGACCCGCCGCTCCACGAGTTTCTGCCAAACCCCGCGGAGTTTGGAGAGCGCATGGCCCGCCTGCGCAAGATAAAGGCAAAGCGCAAGATGGAGGCCGAAAGGGCCCTGCAGCGGCGCGCCGCCGACCTTGCGGAGGTGAACCCCATGATGGGGCACAGGGGCGTGCGCGTCGGCGTGACGTTCCCCGAGATTTACGAGATGCAGATACGAGCCGTCTTTGAGGCGGCGATCGCGCTCTCGAAAAAGAGGGTTCGCGCCGTCGCGCAGATCATGGTTCCGCAGGTCGGCAGCGCCGCCGAGCTGCTCCACGTGAGGGCCATCTATGACCGCGTCGCCGCGGAGGCCGAGGCAAAGCACAAGGCGCGCCCGCGCATAAGCTTTGGCACGATGATCGAGGTCGTGCGGGCCGCGCTCACGTCCGGCGAGCTCGCAAGGACCGCCGAGTTTTTCAGCTTTGGCACCAACGACCTCACGCAGGCGACGTTCAGCTTTAGCCGCGAGGACGCCGAGTCAAAGTTCCTCCCAGAGTACATCGAGAAGGGCCTCGTCTCGGCGAGCCCCTTCCAGTCCATAGACGAGGCCGGCGTCGGCGAGCTGATGGCCACCAGCGCGCGGGCCGGACGCGCCGCGCGCAAGGGCCTCGAGGTCGGCATATGCGGCGAGCACGGCGGCGACCCGTCCTCGATAATGTTCTGCCACGGGGCCGGCCTCGACTATGTCAGCGCCTCGCCGCACCGGATACCCATAGCGCTAGTCGCCGCCGCGCAGGCGGCCCTCGCGGGGGACTCCGCGCCCGGGGGCGCGCCGCGGCGAAAAAAGAGGGGGGCCGCGCGGCGTTGAGCCACGAGCCAGGCGGCGCAGGGCCGCCCGGGCCCGGCGGCGACATGCCGCCCTGCCGCGGGGAGCCGGCCACGGCGCCGCCTCCCCCGGAGGCCGCGCGCCAGGGGGCCGCGCCGCCGGCGCGCGGCCAGGACGGGGGCCCGCCCGGGGGCCCGCACTCGCACAGGCACGAGGTCCACATATACGAGCATGCGGGGACCCCAAAGATCGACGACGACACGCGCGCGGCCCTCGCAAACTCGGGCATGCTGCCTGACGGCAGGATCAACATAAAGGGCGTCAGCGCAAAGATGCTCCGCCGCATGAGGCGCGAGTACGTCGACTGCCCCGTCCTGGGGCGCGACATGCAGTTCCTGACGTGCTTTGTGTGCCCCAACTTTTTGAGCCGCGTCAGGGGCAAGGTCCTGTGCATCGGCAACCCCATCGAGCCGCCGCGGCCCCCGCAAGGCTAATTAACGCGCCGGCGGGCACGCGCAGCGCAATGGCAAAAGGGGGCCCGCCGCTCGTCGGGATCACGGCCACAAAGTCCGGCGACTTTAGCGAGTGGTACACGCAGGTCGTCCTCAAGGCCGAGCTCGCCGACTATGCGCCCGTCAAGGGCCTCATGGTCCTGCGCCCGGACGGCTACTCGATATGGGAGTCGCTGCGGTCCACGCTTGACGCCGAGTTTGCGAAGGGCGGCGTGCGCAACGCGTTCCTGCCGACGCTCATACCAGAGTCGCTCCTCTCGCGCGAGGCCGAGCACTTTGCGGGGTTTGTGCCCGAGGTGTTCTGGGTCACGCACTCGGGGGACGCCGAGGTCGGCGACAGGCTCGCGCTGCGGCCCACGTCCGAGGCCCTCGCCTACGAGATGTACGCGCGCTGGATAAAGAGCTGGCGCGACCTCCCGCTGCGGATCAACTTTTGGAACACGGCCCTGCGCGCCGAGATAAAGGCGACAAGGCCGTTCTTGCGCACGTCCGAGTTCCTCTGGCAGGAGGGCCATACGGCCCACGAGACGCGCGAGGAGGCCGAGGCCGAGGCCGGGCGCGTGCTCGAGACGTACGCGCGGGTCATGGAGGGCGAGCTTGCCATACCCGTGGTCCGCGGCACAAAGAGCGAGCGCGAAAAGTTTGTCGGCGCGGTCCGCACGCTTGCCGTCGAGGCCATGATGCCCGACGGCAAGGCCCTGCAGATGGGCACGTCGCACTTTTTGGGGCAAAACTTTTCGGTCCCCTTTGGCATACGCTACGCCGACCGCGACAACGTCGAGCGGCCCGCGTGGCAGACGTCGTGGGGGGTGTCGTGGAGGCTCATAGGCGCGATGATAATGGTCCACGGCGACGACAAGGGCCTCGTCCTGCCGCCGCGCGTGGCGCCGCTGCAGGCAGTCATCGTCCCGATCTACTATGACGGCGACGCCGAGGCGCGCGTCATGGCCAAGGCCGGCGAGCTACTGGCCGCGCTGCGCGCCGCAGGCGTCAGGGCCCATGTCGACTCGCGCTCCGGCCTCACGCCGGGCTTCAAGTTCAACGACTGGGAGCTGCGCGGCGTGCCCGTCCGCATCGAGGTGGGCCCCAAGGACCTAGAGTCCGGCGAGGCCGTCGTCGTCACGAGGCACAACAGGGCAAAGGCGCGCGTGCCCTTTGGCGAGATCGCCTCGGTCCGATCGGCCATGGACGCAATGCACTCCGAGATGCTCGCCGCCGCGCGCGCGTCCCTCGAGTCCATGACGCGCGGCGCCGCGTCGTACGCCGAGCTCGCGCGCCTCGTAGAGTCCGGCGGGTTTGTGCGCGCCCCCTGGTGCGGCTCGCCGGCGTGCGAGGGGAGGGTCAAGGACGAGACGGGCGCCGAGATTCGCGTCATACCCGACGGCGGCGCTCAGGGGGGCGCGTGCGTGGCGTGCGGCAAGCCGTCCGCCGGGCCGGCGCCGCTCTTTGCGCGCGGCTACTAGCCGCCGTGGATTATCGCGTCGGCCATGCGCAGGACATAGTACGGCAGGTCCTCATAGTTTCCCCACGACGCGTAGCGCGGAAGGCTCACCTCGTGGGGGAGGTCCGCGCGCGCCATGTAGAGGCCCGGCTGCCCGTGGGCACCCTGCGCGGCCACGAGGCCGGCGTTGACGGCGTCGTGCAGGTCGTTGTAAAAGCGCGCCGCCTCGCGCAGGTCCTGCACGCTGCTGTCGGCATAGTGGCTGTTGAGGGCGTGCTCGACGTCCCACGAGGAGACCTCGTTGAGTATCTTGCGCACGCCGAGGGGGTTTGTGTCCGTGATGAATATGGCGTTGGTCAGGGCCCTCGGCGAGTACAGGTCGGCCGTCGCGAGCACGCGCTGCGCCGGCAGGTAGGCGACGGTGGCCGCCTCGCCGTCGGCCGGCGCTATGTGGTGGAGCTCGACTGTGATGCCGCCGGTGTCGACCTCGTGGTACTCGTCAAACTCGGTGTCGACTGTCCCGGGGACGTCCATGAGGTCGGCGAGGCCGAATATCCCCTCGCAGGAGGCCTGGCATATGACCTCGGCCCCCCCAAAGCCGGAGGTCCCGCCTACGTGGTCATAGTGCTCGTGCGTGAGGGCGATCCACCTCACGGGGGCGCCCGTGACGCCGGCTATGGCCTCCCTCAGGGCCTCGGCCCTGGCCTCGTTGGCGGGGTCGGTCACGAGCACGCCGTCGTCCCCGACGACGACGAGGCTGCCGTACCCGTCGTAATAGTTGTAGACGCCGTCGGCTATCTCCTGCATCTGTGGCTCGGGAAACGCCGAGCCGGCCGTCGGCGTGAAGGACTTTACGGCGTCAACCATGCCGAGCGCCTCCCACCTCTCCGTCGGGGCCTCGGCGTACATGACGAGCGTGCCTGACACCGTGGGCACGTCGAGGCGCGCGGACGTCGTGGCCACAAGCACGCCGTCGCCGTGGTCGCGGACCCACTCGTACACCACGAGATAGTTAGAGTTCCACGGCGTGTAGTGAAAGTGCGAGGCGTGCGTCACGCCAAACTCCGCGCACGTGTAGCGGCCCCATGCGATCTCGCCGCTCTCGCAAAAGTCGGCCTCGTTGGCCGCCATGCGCGCAAGGTAGACGCCGTCGTCCCACCTCTCGCCCTCCTCAAAGACGGGGGGAATCTCGGCGACATAGAGCCTAGAGTCTATGCTCTGCCCGTCCGAGCCGAACGCCCAGACGGGCACCCTCCAGCCGTCCCACTCGGCGACGGCTGCGTCGTACACGGACCACGACGCGGGGTACACGAACCTAAACGCGTCGGTGGCGTACTCGGCCATGGCCTCGGCCCGCTCGCCCGCGCGCGCATGCGCGTGGGCCGTTCCGACATGGACGTCCATGTCCATGGCCTCCGCGTGGGCCGCGGGGGCCAGGGCGGCCGCGGCAAGGGCGGCAAGGATGGCCAGGGCGGGGGTCGCAGGCCGCATCGCGCGCCCCGCGCGGGCGCGCAGATAAAAACCCACCCGCCCCGCGCGCGCGCCGCGGCAGGCTTATACGTGCGCGCGCGCCGGCGCGCGGCGTGATATTCTCGAGGGGGCCCAAAAAGGCCAGGGAGCCGCCGCGCGAGCGCACGCTCTCGATAGCGGCCGACGTGCGCGACGGCATACTCTCCTACAGCAAGATGCGCCACCCAAACGAGGCCATACTCATACTGCGCGGGCGCTCGAGGGGCG
>RKSK01000063.1 GCA_007570915.1 Cenarchaeum sp. | reverse complement strand
GAGGCCCCTCGAGATCGGGGGCACGCAGTTTGAGATATACCGGCGAATAGCCGCGTCTAGCCCGCAGGCGTTTCTCTTCGAGTCGCTCAGCGGGCCGGAGACGCTCGCCGAGACGTCGATAATCGGCTTTGACCCGGACGAGACGATCACGGGATACGCCGACAGGCTCGTAATCGAGGGCCGCGACGGCTCGCGGCGGACGGTCGGCACGGACGACCCGGTGGGCGAGCTGCGCCGCGCCCTGCCGCGCACGAAGCCCGGCAGGCACCGCTACCTGGGCGGGGCCGTCGGGATTGTCGAGTACGAGGCCGCCGGCCTCTGGGAGGGCCGCGCGCCGCTTGCCACCGGCGCGCCGATAATGGAGTTTGGCGTGTACAGCGACGGCATACTCTTTGACAGCTCCGAGGGGCGCCCCTATTACTTTTTCACCGGCGAGGACCGCTCGGCCTCGCTGGACCTCGGCGAGCCGGACCGCGGCCCGTTCTCGCACTCCGGGCTGCGGGCCGAGCCGGACGCCGCGGGGTTTGAGCGCATGGTCGAGAGAGCGCGCGAGCACGTGCGCGCCGGCGACATATTCCAGGCGGTCCTCTCGCGCAGGTTCGGCTTTGGGTTTGAGGGGGACCCGATGCGCGTGTACGAGCGCCTGCGGGAGCTAAACCCGTCGCCCTACCTCTACCACATGAAGATGCGCAACAGGACCATAATGGGCGCAAGCCCCGAGATGCTCGTGCGCGTGACGGGCAGGCGCGTCGAGACGTTCCCCATAGCGGGCACGCGGCCCATAACGGGGGACGACGCGCGAGACGCGGCCCTGGGCGAGGAGATGGCAGGCGACGAAAAGGAGGTCGCCGAGCACGTCATGCTCGTGGACCTCGGGAGAAACGACGTTGGGAGGGTCTGCGAGCCCGGCTCCGTGGGCGTGGACGGCCTTATGTCGGTGAGGAGGTTCAGCCACGTGCAGCACATGGTGACGCACGTGACGGGGACGCTGCGCGAGGGCCTTGACGCGGTTGACGCGTTTGGCGCGGTCTTTCCGGCCGGCACCGTGACGGGCGCGCCAAAGGTCCGCGCGATGGAGATCATATCGGAGCTGGAGCGGGCCCCGCGCGGCGGGTACGCCGGGGCCGTGGGCTACTTTGCGTCGGGCGGCTCGTGCGACTTTGCGATTGCCATACGCAGCATGTTCCTCGAGGGCGGCGAGGGGTACGTGCAGGCCGGCGCGGGCATCGTCTACGACTCGGTGCCCGAGCGCGAGCTGCGCGAGACCGAGCACAAGGCCGGCGCGCTCCTCGCCGCGCTGAGGGAGGCGTCGGCATGAGGTTCCTCATCATAGACAACTATGACTCGTTTGTCCACAACATCGCGCAGGCCCTCGGCGGCCTCGGCGTCGAGGTCGACGTGGTCCGCAACGACGGGATCGGGGCCGGCGAGATCGCGCGCCGCGGCTATGACGCCATTGTCATATCGCCGGGGCCCGGCACGCCGGAGAGCGCGCGCGACTTTGGCGTCTCGCGCGAGGCGATCGAGAGGCTCGGGCGGTCCACGCCGATACTCGGCGTCTGCCTCGGCCACCAGGGGATAATCTGCGCGTTTGGCGGGCGCGTCAAGAACGCCTCGCGCGTGCGCCACGGCAAGACGAGCCCCGTGGCCCACCGCGGCGGCGCGCTCTTTGAGGGCGTCGCCAGCCCGTTCAGGGCCACGCGCTACCACTCGCTAGTCGGCGAGTCGACGGCGATCCCCGACTCGCTGGAGGTCACCGCCGTCGCCGAGGACGACGGCGAGGTCATGGCCGTGCGCCACAGGGAGCTGCCCATATATGGAGTCCAGTTCCACCCCGAGTCGATAATGACGCCAGAGGGGCGGCGCATACTGGCCAACTTTGTGCGGATCGTGGGGGGCCGGCGGTGAGCGCGCTGGCCGAGGCCGTCGCGAGGGCCGGGGAGGGCCGCGCGCTGGCGCGCGAGGGGGCCGCCGCGGCGATGCGCGACGTGCTGTCCGGATCCGCGCCCGACGCGCAGGTTGCGCGCCTCCTCTCGCTGCTCGCCGAGCGCGGCGAGACCGACGGCGAGCTCGAGGGGATGCTTGACGCCATGATGGAGCGCTGCGTGAGCCCGGGGCCGGTCCCGGACGGCGCGATCGACGTCTGCGGGACCGGCGGCGACGGGGCCGGCACGTTCAACGTCTCGACTGCGGCGGCCTTTGTGGCGTCTGCGGCGGGCGCGACGGTCGCAAAGCACGGAAACCGGTCCTCCTCGGGGGGCGCGGGCAGCGCCGACATGCTCGAGGCCCTCGGCGTGGACCTCTCCGCGACGCCCGAAATGGCCGCCTCGGCGGTCTCGGGGTGCGGCATTGGGTTTATGTTTGCGCCCGCCTTCCACCCCGCCATGAAGGCGGCGGCGGCTGCGCGGCGGGCCCTTGCGGGCACGAGGACGGCCCTCAACCTGCTCGGGCCCCTGGCAAACCCCGCGCGCGTGCGCAGGCAGCTCGTCGGCGTCTCCTCGGAGGCCCACCTCGAGCGCCTGCCGGCGATGCTCGCGCGCCGCGGCTCCGAGTGCGCGATGGGCGTGAGGTCGGCCAACGGCCTGGACGAGCTCTCCACGTGCTCGCCCGGCAGGGCCGTCGTCGCGACGCCCGCGGGCGGGGGCGATCCCGCGCGGGGCGCGCCGCGCGGGGCGCTTGCGCGCATCGACGTGAGGCCCGCGGACCTGGGCCTGCAAGAGACGGGCCTCGGCGAGATCGTCCCCGGCGGCCCGCGCGATGCCCTGCGCATGATGGTCGGCGCAATCGACGGGACGGCCTGCCGCGCCGCAGTCGAGACCGCCGCGCTCAATGCGGGAGCGGCGCTCGTCGTGGCGGGCATCGCCGGATCGATCAGGGATGGCCTGGAGGCCGCGCTGGGCGTTGTGCGCTCGGGCGCCGCCTCGCGCAGGCTGGACGAGTTTGTCGGCGCGCACGGGAGCCTCGAGCTCCTCGAGGGGGCGCGGCGGCAATGAGCGTCCTCGAGAGGCTCGTGGGAAACTCGAGGCGCGCCATAGAAAAGGGCGTCTATGACAGCGTGCCC
>RKSK01000176.1 GCA_007570915.1 Cenarchaeum sp. | reverse complement strand
GATCCCGGCGACGCCGCCCAGGCCCCTGATCGTGCTTGGGGCCTGCAATGAGTTCGGCGTCCGGCCGCGGCCGGGGCCGCCGAGGAAGCCGCCGCCCTGGACGGCTTCCAGGCTCCCACATTTGGGATCTGTGCGCCCCGGGCCGCGCACGACACGCCTTGCCCTGCGCCACGGCTCTTCCGCGGCGTCCGTGTGCGGCGACCCGGCCAGCACCCCGTGCAGCAGCACGCCTCTGCCCGGCCGCGCCGCGCAGTGACGCGTGCGCCGCGCGCCCGCTCCACAGGACTGTGAAGATGTTAGAGCCGCGCCGGCGCCGGGCGCCCGAGCCGGGGACGGTTCCGGAGGGCGGCAAGGCCGCGCACCAAACCGGCCCGCGCCGCGATCGAGTGCCCGCGGCCACCCCGGCCCCATGCCCTTGTCTCGGGCGAGGCGCACGGCGGGCCCCTGAGCGCCTCGTTCGCCTCCCTCTTCCGCAGCGCCTCACGGGCTTCCTCTCCCCTGCGACCGCCCACGCCGCACGCGGGAGTGGGGAACGGCCGGCGGGCCCCTGTGCGCCCGGAGTCCCCGGGCTACGGCTTGCCGAGCGCCGCCCCCCCAACGCCGCCACCGCAAGCCCTCCGAGGTGGCGCCCGGGCCGGCTACGGGCGCGCCAATCCTTATAGTGGGGTCTCGCAGGGGCCCTCGCATGATCGGGCGCGACGACCCAGAGCCGACGCTTGCCGACCACGGGGCCACGATGGCGATGCTGAGGGAGCGCGCCGACGGCGACGAAAAGGCGCTCACCGAGATCGAGGAGTGGGGCAGGAGGCGCGAGAGGAGGCTCCCAGTCCTGCGCAGGTTCGTCGCCCTGCTGGGCAGGCACGGCCTGCTCAGCCCGGGCACAGGAAGGGTGGAGCGGGACTTTATCGTGGAACAGTGCTTTGCGATCGCCACGAAACACGGCTTGGGCATGATGGACTATCGTTACCGCGACAGCCAGTCCGGCCCCCTGGCGGCTCTGATGCTGACTGACCTGCACGCCGTGGAGCTCGACGCCGACGCGCCCACAGCAGGCCTCTTTCCGGATGCCGCCTCGGAGCGCGCGTTCCTGGGGGAGGTCGGCGGCAAGGGCCGCGCCGAGCTGGGCCGCATGGCGCGCGACGCAGTGATCCCCGAGCTCGAGCGCATGACCCTGGTGTGACAGGGGCGGCGCAGGCAGGCGGAATGCTTTTTACTCTCCCGCGCCGGGCTCCCCACGTGATCCAAGGCGCAACGCGCAGGCGGGGGGACGCCGCCCCTACCCTTATAGTGGCCGCCATAGTGGTGGCCATTGCGGCGGCGGCATTGCGCGGGGACGTGCGCGACCTCGGGACGGCCGGAAGCCTTTCCTCCGTCCTGGCGCTCCCGATAATGGTGGCCATCTTTTACGCCGCGAGGCTACTCCAGCGCAGGATGCGCCGCGCAAGGACCGATGCGATGCGCCGGGAGGATCAGCGCGACAGGTCACATGTGGTCACGACTATCAACCTATGCAGGTCCCTGGCGATAGGGGCAAAAAGATCCGAGCCCGGATCGCCTGCGGCCATGTCGGCAATGCGCGACGTGGCCCACTATGTCGGGGAGGCCAGCACGACGCACGGGCGCCTCCTCACTGGCCAGGGCCTGCAGATTGCCGAACGGGTGCACGCTGCGGCGCTCAACGCAATAGAGGCGCAGTCGTGCGCGCCCGCGGACTTTTCTAACATCTTCCACGACCTCAGGCGACTCGACGCCGAAATCCTTGACATTGACAGCGACGCGCTGGTGAGGCTGCGCGAGCAGGCGGCCGGAGCCGGGGATCCCGGCCCAGAGTAGGCACGCCGCCGCACGCCCCAAAGCCGGCGCCAGCGCGGGCCCGTCGGGCGCGAGGCCAGCGGCGGCGCGCCCTGCCCGGCGCCCCCCGCCTCCCCGGCGGCAACCTTTAAAACGCCGCCACGGGCGCGCGCGCCCCGATAATGGCGCTAAAGGCCACCACGGCAGGGGCCGACGACCTCAAGGCGATACTCTCGGCCGTCTCTACGCTGGTCGAGGAGGCGACGTTCGTCGCCACGGCCGAGGGGATCACGTTTCGCGGCATGGACCCCTCGCACGTGGCCCTGATAGACATCACGTGGCCAAACTCGGCCTTTGAAAAGTACAGCTGTGACAGCGAGGTGAGGTTTGGCGTCAAGGTCGACGAGCTCGCCAAGCTCATAAAGCGCGCCTCCAAAAAGGACGCAATAGAGATAGGGACCGAGGACGCGCAGCTCACAGTCAAGATCGGCGCCGCGAAACGCTACAAGATACGCCTCATAGAGTCCTCCGAGAACGAGACGCCGCTTCCAAACATCACGTACGACGCAAGGATGGTCATGGAGGTGCCCACGTTCGAAAAGGCGCTCGGGGACATCGAGGTCATCGCCGACTATGTCACGCTGACGACGGAAAAAAAGTCGGCCGAGTTTTACGGCAAGGGCGAGACCGGCGAGGCGGCCGTGTCGGCGTCCGAGGGCGACGAGGGCGTCAGCGAGCTGGGCACAAAGCAAAAGGCCAGCGCGACGTACAGCCTAGAGTACCTCCTGCCAATAGTCAAGGCCGTCGGGACCGCCGCGCCGGACATAAAGTGCGAGTACTCGACGGCAAAGCCCATGCGCATGGAGTTTCGCGTCTCCAACATCGGGCGCATCCACTTTTACCTTGCCCCGCGCGTTGACACCTAGGGCGCCGGCGGGACGGCGCGGCGCGGGGAGATGAGGCTCGTCATAAAGCACGACGGCGCGTCGCTTGACGGCGCGCCGCGCGTAGCGCGCGCCGCCGCGACGGTAGCCGCCGCCGCGCGCGCAAAAAGGCCCGCGCGCGCCGGCGCGCGAACCGGCACGATAGCGGTCTGCGCGGCAGTCGGCGGCACGACGGACTCGCTGGTCGCGATGGTGCGCCGCGCCGAGCGGCGCGACCTGGAGGGGACGAGGTCGGCGGCCTCGGCGATAGCCGACGCGCACAGGGGGATCGCGCGCCGCCTCCTCCGCGAGGAGGGCGCGCGCAAGAGGCTGCTGTCCGAGCTTGACGGGGAGGCCGGCGAGCTCGCCGCGCTCGCCGACGGACTGGCGCGCATCGGCGAGGTGACGCGCCGCTCGGCGGACCACCTCCTCTCGTTCGGCGAGCGCCTCGCCGTCAGGCTGCTGGCGCACGCGCTCGCCGCCGAGGGCACGCCGGCCGTCGCGCTCACCGGCGGCGAGGCCGGCATACTGACGGACTCGGGCTTTGGCGAGGCGCGGCCCCTCATGGACACGACGCGCCACCGCGTCGCGCGGGCCCTCGGGCCGCGCCTGGAGGCAGGCACGGTCCCCGTCGTCGGCGGGTTTGCCGCAGTCGACCAGCACGGGCGGACCACGACGATGGGCCGCGGCGGCTCGGACTACACCGCGACCGTCATCGCCGCGTGCGTCGACGCCGACGAGGTCTGGATGGTCGGCGAGCGCGGCGGCCTGATGAGCGCCGACCCGCGCATCGTGCGCGACGCCGCGCCGGTCCCGTCCGTCTCGCATGTAGAGGCCATGGAGATGTCGACGTTTGGGGAGAGGCAGCTGCACCCAAGGGCGCTCGAGCCGCTGCTCGGCACGCGCATCCGCATGACGATTGCCAGGCCCGCGCCGGCGCCGCCGCGGCGCGCGCCGGCGGCCAGGATGCTTGACATGGGGACCGCGACGCGCGTGGGGCCGACGTCGGCCAAAACGATAAAGTGCGCGAGCACGCTGCGCCACAACGCGCTAATCGACGTGCGCGGCGGCGCCATGGTCGGCGAGCCGGGCACGGCGGCCAGGATATTTGGCGCGCTGGCCGAGGAGGGCGTCAACGTCATGATGATCTCGCAAAACCCCTCCGAGTCGAGCATCACCATTGTCGTGCGCAGGGACAGCCTCGACCGCGCGGTCCGCACGCTCGAGCTGGGCCGCGCCGGCGGCACGATAAAGGGCCTCGACGTGGTCCCCAACGTCGCAATCGTGGCGCTTGTCGGCTCGGGCATGAGGGGAACCATCGGCGTCGCAGCGCGCGCCCTAGGGGCCGTGTCAAGGAGGCGCGTCAACATACTGATGATCACGCAGGGCTCCTCGGAGCTAAACCTCGCGTTTGCCGTCAAGGAGTCCGACTCGGCCGCGGCGGCGCGCGCGCTGCACTCCGAGTTTTCGCTGGGGCGGCAGGGGGCGGGGCGCAAGTGAGGGCAATAGCGGCGCTCGCAGCCGCCGCCGCGCTGGCCATCGCGGCGTCTTGCGCGCACGACGCCGCCGCCGCGCCCGTCCGCGCGCTCCACTTCACGTCGACGTACACGTCATACCCCGACCCGTCCGGCGCCAACGGCACGATCGCGCTGGTCCTGCCGCCGAGCGAGGGGACGATATACGTCGGCTCGCTCACGTACGCGTCGGGCTCGCCGATCCAGGCCGTCGTGCTGCACGAGCTCCACGGCCCGCCGGCGGGCCAGCCGACCTGGCGCGTGCCGGGCCAGGACGCCCTCGCCGCGTCGCGCCTCGGCGAGCCCGCCGCGTCGGCCTCGCTTGGCTTTGCGGGCGCCGCGGTCCTGCTCCACTCCGCCGCGCCGGAGCCGTTCGTCGCGACTGCCAGCGTGGACGCCTTTGCGCGCGGCCAGCCCGCCGAGATACGGGCCGAGACGATCGAGGTCGCCGAGCGCGCGCCGGAGGTCAGGCTGGTCCGCGCCGAGGTGCCCGTCGAGCTGCCGCTCCACGAGGGCATCCTCGACGGCGGGCGCGTCCTGTACGCGGTCACCGAGTCAAGCGACGCCGGCCTGGCGGAGCGCATATCCGAGTCGCAGGGCCGGCCAGTCACGCACGCGCCGCCGCTCGCCGCGCTGCTGGAGGAGGCCGAGTCCGGCGGCCACGAGCCGCCGCGCGTCTACGTGTTTCGCAACGGCGTCAAGGGCGCCGGCCTGGAGGGCTACCAGCACGAGGTCTTTGAGGCCGGCCCCGGCGACCGCGGGTACTCGCCGGCGAGCGAGCTCGTGTACGCCGAGTGGCGGCGCAACCTAAACCCCGAGGTCCTCGCGTCGGCCGAGGAGGTCGGGCAGGCCGTGGCCGACAGGCGCGTCGCGCTAGAGGAGCCGGGCATCGTGCTAAACCTGCCGGCCGTCTCGTGGCCCGGCGGGGAGGTGCCGCTACGGCCCGCGGTCGCAGACGCGCAGGACGGCGCGCCCACGGAGACGGGCGGCGCGGACGAGGCCGGCGACGCGCCGGGCGGCGGCGCGGATCCAGAGGACGGGGACGCCGGCGAGGGGGGCGGTGACGCCGAAGAAACGGGCGAGGGTGTCGGAGGAGCAATGGAGGGCGGCGACGGGAACCCGGGCGAGAAGGCGGACGGCGGCGACGAGGACACGCCCGAGGGGAACGGCGGCGCAAGCGACGTCGGCGCAGAGGGAGGCGGCGACGGGGGCTCGGGCGAAGAGGGCGCCAACGGCGCCGAAAACGGCGGCGACGACGGGAACGGCGGCGGCGCGGACACACGCGAGGAGAGCGGGGACGGCGGCGCAGAAAGCCCCAACGCCGGGGATCCCGCAGGCGGGAAGGAGGGGGCCGGGAGCCCTGACGCGCAGGGAGAGGCAACCGACGTCGACGTGCCCGAGGCGCACCAGGTCAGCGAGGTCAACGTGGAGGAGATGACGGCGACGTTTATCGCGCGGCGCGCGTGGGGGCCGGACGGCCAGACGGTATACCACATCATGGCCGGCGCGGCGCCGCCGGGGCCGGCGCGCGTCACGGGGACGGCCGACGCGCGCGGGATGCAAAACTACACGGCCACGGACGCCGTCGCCGACCTGCACTACTTTCGGGGCGGCCTCGCCGGAGACGGCGCGCTCGGCTCGCAGCCAAGCGTGGCCGCGGCCGTTCCCGGCGACGAGGGGTACTCGCCGCTGTGGCGCGTCCACGTCGTAGAGTGGGCCGACGCCGGCGCGGCGGCGGTCATAGAGACGCTGGGCGACATTGGCCACCTCGCCAACGCCGGCGAGGTGACCGTGAGCGCCGCGCGCCCGCTAAACCTCGACCTTGTCGTGAACGCGCCGATCGTCGACCCCTTCTGGGACGCAGAGGAGGAAGGGTAGGGAGGGGGAAGGCGCGCCCCCGTTGTGGCCATTGGCGCGCCGCGGGGGGAACGCAGCTCCCCCCGCGGCCCTGCCCGCCGCCCGTCGGTCAGCTCGTGCGCGGGCACTCCGGCCGCGGCCTGGGCACGGGGCACGCCACGTTCAAGGCGCCGCATTGGGCGCTGGCGTCCCCGCGCCTCCCCGCCGCCGGCTCCGGGCCCGCAGGCATTGGGGGCACGTGAGCGCATTATATTAAGGCGGCTCGCCGCGCGCGGAGTGGCGGGGCGCGCCCCCGGCACACGCCGTACCGGCCGCGCTAGGCGCGGGCGCAGCAGAGCCAAAACGTCCTCTGAGGCGCCGCGCCCGCTTGCTTAT
>RKSK01000025.1 GCA_007570915.1 Cenarchaeum sp. | reverse complement strand
TGGGCAGGACGCTAGCGGGCGGTTTCGGCGTTGCGAGGCGATTGCCCAAGTTTGGCCCATGACACAGGCGGAGCTTGGGGTCGCACGCCCTGGAGGCGCTAGCAAGCGCGCGCCGCTTTCAGGGCTGCCCGCCCCATGCCGCAACCCTGCGCGGCGAGGAGCTGCGCTAGCTGGCCGACGGCGCGCACTACTAAAATAGCCTCGCGCGCCGGCGCGCTCGCGTGCGCGTCGGGGTTGTGGGGACTGGGATGCTCGGCGAGGCCGTCGGCCTGCGCCTGCTCTCCTGTGGCCATACCGTGGCCGTGCACAACCGCACGCTCGCCAAGACGGCGCGCCTGGCCGGCGCCGGCGCGTCCGTCATGGACAGCGCGCGCGAGGTCGCCGCGGCCTCGGACGTGGCGATCACGTGCGTGACTGACGCCGACGCGGTCCGCGACGTCGCCTTTGGGCCGGACGGCCTCGCCGCCGGAGCGCATGCGGGCCTCGTTGTCGCGGACATGAGCACGGTATGCCCGGACGACTCGCGCGAGATATCGCGGCGCCTCTCCTCCGAGCGCGGGATCCCCATGGTCGGCGCGCCCGTCATGGGCGGGCCGGACGCCGCGGCCACCGGCAGGCTCGTCGTCATCGCCGACGGCGACAAGGGGGCCGTCGAGGCGTGCATGCCCGCCCTGCGCGACATTTCGCAAGAGGTGCACTATCTCGGCGGGGCAGGCACGGCCCACACGGTCAAGCTCGCGATGAACCTGCAGATAGCCTCGCTTGCGATCTCGATATCCGAGGGGATTGAGCTCACGCGCCGCGCAGGCGCGGATCCCGAGGCGTTCCTCAAGGTCCTAAACTCTACGTACTTTTCGACGGGCATGAGCCGCAAAAAGGCCCACAGGATGGCCCGCGGCGAGTACCCCGCGACGTTCCTCCTGCGCAACCTCGAGAAGGACATAGGCATGGCGGTGCGCCTCGCCGGGTCGCGCGGGGCGCGCCTGCCCGGCGCGGAGGCCGCGCGAGCCGCGTACGCCGGGGCCGTCAGGGCGGGCCATGGCGAGCTCGACTACACCGGCATACTGCGCCACATATCGGGGCGCTAGCGGCGCGCCGCTGCGCGCGCGAGGATTCGCGCGACGCGGATCGGCTCGGGGACGGCGCCGTGCGTGGTGAACGCGTCAAGGGCGGCCCTCGCGCCGCCAAGCGAGCAGCCCGCGCGCGCGATGAGCACGCCGTGGCCCGTGCGCAGCCGCACCCTCTCCCTGCGGGGCAGGGCGGCGCACTCTGCGAGCTTTTCGCCAGGCTCGGCAAAGTGGCGGCGTATGGCCCCCTCCAGGCCGGCGGACTCGCGCCACGTCACGCAGATCGCCGGCGCGCCGGTGAGGCGCGCGAGGAGCGCGACGTCGACAGTGTTGTACATGGAGATGACCATGCCCGAGACCATCGTGAGCGAGACGTCGCCCCTGCCGAGGCGGGCGTGCATGGAGGCTATCGAGCCTGTCGCGTCGCTTCCCGAGACCGTCGAGGCACCAAGGATCGCGCCGTCGACGGCCCCGTCGCGGCGCATGACGACGCCGGCCAGGGTGGAGCGGCGCGCGCCCGGCGCAAAGCTCTCGGCCACGCCAAGGCAGCGCAGGCCCCGCTTTTCGGCGTGGAGGCGCCTAATTGCCCGCCCGCCCCCTGTGCCTGCGGTAGGCAAGGCCCGAGGCGGCGACTATGGCCGCAGAGACGGCCGCCCACGCCAGGAGCGACACGGGGTCAGCGTGGGCCGCCATGGGCGCGGCGCGCGGGGCGCGGCGATATTTATGTTCGCGGCGCCGCAGGCGCTAGCCGCCGGCGGCGCCGCAGGGCAGCGCGACCCAGCCGCGCCTGCCGGGGCACTCGGTCACGTGGACCGTGACGTCGTCGACCTGGACGTCCTCCGAGGAGAGCGACTGCACCGTGGAGAGGCGCAGCCGAAACGACTCGGACCCCAGGTACGCCGAGAGGTCGCGCGTGACAGGCGCCCACTCGCCGCCCTGCCGCTGCGCGGCAGTCCACCGCGCCAGGCGGTCCCACGTGCGGCCCCCGTCCCCGCTTGCCAGGAGGTCGAGGCGCTCGCCGGCGTCAAGGTCGGCGTCGACAAACCTGGACATCGTGAGCGTGGCCTCCATGGCAGACGAGAGGTCAATCTCCCCGGTCGTCACGTGGCACGCCTGGCGGCACGCGTCCGCATGCAGGACCGCGCCTGACGCGGCGCGGCCGGGACGCCCGGCTCGAACGCCAGCGGCTCGTCGAGGGGGCCGCGGGTGAAGGACATCTCGCGCCAGTCCGTCATCTCCGAGCGCTCGGCCCGCGGGCGCGTGGAGCCCGGCGGCGGCAAGTCGGGCGCGAGGAGCACGGTCTGCGCGGCGCCAGAGTCCCTCCCGTCAGTCGGGCGCACGGTGAACGAGTCGCCGTGGCCAATGGGGGCCTGCGGCGT
Organism: Cenarchaeum sp.; assembly: GCA_007570915.1. Lineage (GTDB taxonomy): Archaea > Thermoproteota > Nitrososphaeria > Nitrososphaerales > Nitrosopumilaceae > JAHRAL01. The sequence continues at coordinate 646 of RKSK01000025.1, read as the reverse complement.
GTAGACTGCCCTCGAGGCGCCCGCGGTGAGCCGCTCGGGCGCCCCCACCGTCCCGCGCGCCGCGGCCCCGACGGCGAACGAGACGCCGTCGCCCTCCGCGTCGCCGGCGCGGAGGCGTATGGCCGTGGGCCCGAGCGGGTCGACGACCGCGGCCGCCGGCCCCGCGGCCGGCGCCGTGTTCCGCTCAAGGGGGGACAGCCTGTGCGAGCCCGCAAGCACAAAGTCCTGCGCCTGCGCGCCGGCCATCGACGCGGCGCTCACGGTGACGTGGTACGTGGCCCGCCAGGGCGAGTCGCCGGCCAGGATTGGCGTAAACGCGACAAACTCGACGGCCTGGCCCGCCGAGTCGCTCGTGTGGCGGGCCGTCGGCTCGCCCCGCCGCCCCTCCGGGTGGGGGCCGGCGGGCCGCGGCAGGCAGGACTGCCACCCGTGGCCGCTGGCCTGGTTGAGGTAGACTGAGAGGCTTAGGTCCGCCGTCCCCCCCGCGCCGGAGGGCCAGGCGAGAATCACCTTTGTGGGCTCGGTCGCGTCGGCGACCATCGTGTACAGCCTCCTGTCGGCCGCCGAGGCCAGGCGCCCCTCGATGACGTGCCCCGGCGCACCTGGCCGAGCTGCCCGTGCCGAGGATGCCGAGGCCCACGTTGTT
>RKSK01000148.1 GCA_007570915.1 Cenarchaeum sp. | reverse complement strand
CGGGCGCAAAGACGGGGGCTTATGGGTTTTATGGGGTGACACGGCGCCTGTGAACCTTGCGAGTTTGGGGCGGGAACGGCGGGACGGCCATACAACCGAGGCCGCCGCCCCTAGGCGGCAAACTTTTCGTCCGCCTTGGCGGTCGGCGCGGGCGCGGGGGCTTATGACTTTTGCAGGGTTCCGCGCGCCCGGCCCCGCCGCCCGGGCGCCCTTGCCGCCGGGACGCCCGCGACGTGCGGGGGCCTCCCAACAGTGATAAAAGGCCCCGCCGGCGCGCAGGGCGCGCATGAAGAAGCGGAGGAACACGCTCCTGGCCCACGCGCGCGACGCCGGCGCAGGCGCGCTAGTGGCGTACGAGCCGGAGAACCTGTTCTACATGACGGGGTTTTGGGGCGAGGCGACCGGCGTGCTGCGGCCCGACGGGGCCGTGACCATAGTCGCGCCGGCCCTCGAGGCCGAGCGGGCCGAGCGCGACTCGGTGGACTGTGACGTGATATCCACGGAGCGCGGCGCGCCGGCGGCACGGACGCTCTCGGCCCTAGTCGCCGGCGAGAAGGCGTGCACGGACTGCCGCGACCCCGCGGCGTTTCGCGAGCTCAAAAAGGCGTGTCCTGCCGCAAGGCAGGACGACACGCCGTTCACAGAGTCGCGCATGACAAAGGACATACACGAGTTTCGCGCGATCCAGCACGCGTCCTCGGTGATAGACGAGATGTTTGAGCTCTGCACGTCGGTCATGAAGGTGGGCATGCGCGAGTCCGAGCTGCAGGCCAGGCTCATGGCGTACGCCGCCGAGCGCGAGCTCTTTGACACGGGCTACCGCTACACGACAAACCCGCTCATCGTCGCGAGCGGGCCGAACTCCGCCCTTCCGCACGCGCAGGTTACGCAGAGAAAGTTCGAGCGCGGCGACCTTGTAACCGTCGACATCACGCTGAGGTACCACGGGTACGTCTCGGACGCGACGCGCACGTTCTCCATGGGGACGGTCGGCCACAAGCAGCGCGAGGTCTACAACATTGTCAAGGAGGCCCATGACCGCGGCCTCGCCGCGCTCGCCGTCAACGCGTCCTGCAAGTCAGTCGACTCGGCGTGCCGCGACCACATATTTGCCGAGGGGTACGGCGCGAGGTTTGTCCACGCGACGGGCCACGGGATTGGCCTTGACGTGCACGAGGAGCCGGCGATATCGGCGCGCGGAACGCGCGACCTGGCGCGCGGCATGACGGTGACCGTAGAGCCGGGCATATACCTGCCGCGCACGTTTGGCGTGAGGATCGAGGACTCGGCAATCGTGCGCAAGCGGTCCGCGCCCCTCCACGCGTTCACGAGGGAGCTAGTCATCATCTAGGGCAGACTCGACGGCGGCGCGCACGGCGCGCGCGACCTCGCGAGGCCCGCGCGCGCGGACCGCGGCGCGCGGCGAGGCGCGCGTGAGGACGGCCGTCGGCCGCCGCGCCGCGCCACCAGAGACGTCGTTGGCCACGACGACGTCGGCGCCGCACGACCCCATCAGGGCCAGGCCCGCGGCGCGGAGGCGCGACGCGCCGGCCTCGGCCTTGAAGGCCACGAGGACCGCGCGCGGGCAGCGGCGCCGGACCGAGGCGACGAGCTTTGGCACCGGGCGCAGCCTGACTGCGAGGCCCGCCTGCCCGCTGCGGACCTTTGAGCGGCGCGGCGAGGCCGGCGCATAGTCGGCGACGGCGGCGGCCATGACGACGACGTCGGGGCAGGCGCGCAGCTCGCAGCGGACCGCGGCCCCCATCTCGGCGGCGCTGACCACGCGCCTGACGGGGATGCCCTCCGGCGGCGCGTGGCAGCCGGGCCCGTAGACCATCCTCACGCGCGCGCCGGCGCGCGCGAGCTCGGCGGCGACGGCCGAGCCCGTCTCGCCGCTGCTGTGCGAGACTATGGACCGGACCGCGTCGATGCGCTCGGCAGTCGGGCCGGCCACGACGAGGGCCCGCCGGCCCCGCAGCGACGCCGAGGCCCCGACTGCGGCCAGCGCGGCGCGCAGGACCCCCCCGGGCTCCGCCGCGCGCGCCTTGCCGCCGGCGAGGGACGGCCCGACAAACGTGACGCGCCGGCGCAAAAAGGCTACGTTGCGCCGGACCGCGGGGTTTGCGTGCATTGCCGCGTGCATTGCCATGCAGACGATGACGGGCACCCTTGTCCCGAGCGCGACGGTGAGGACCGTCGCCACGGGCGTCCCGTCGATGCCGGCGGCCATCATGCCGACGGTGTTTGCCGTCGCGGGGTACGCGACGACGAGGTCGGCCCTGCCAAAGTCGGTGAGCTCGACGTGCTCCATGCGCCCCGTCAGGCGCGTGACCGGCGCGTTGCCCGTGGCCCACCGAAAGTACCCCGGCCTGATGAGGCGCGCCGCCGAGGCGCTGACCACGCACTTGACGTCGGCGCCGTGGCGCATGAGGAGGCGCGCGACGTCGATGGCCCTGTACGCCGCGACGCTTCCCGAGACGCAGAGGACGACCCTCCTTCCGGCGAGGCCGGAGCCCTCCGTGCCCACAATGTCTTTCGCGGGCGGCCCGCGCGCGGCGCGGGCCACTATTGCGCCCCCATGGAGAACGAGTGCCCGCGCGCCGGAAACGCGCCGGACTCGACGTCGGCCCTGTACTCGGAGGCCGCCGCCGTTATCTCGGAGGCGAGGTCGCGGTAGCGCCTCGCAAACGACGGCCTCATGCGCTCGTACATGCCGAGCATGTCGTGCAGGACGAGGACCTGCCCGTCGCACGACGGCCCGGATCCGATCCCGATCGTCGGTATGCGCACCGCGCGCGTGACGGCCCCGGCGGCCTCGGAGCTGAGCATCTCGAGCACGACGGCAAACGCGCCGGCCCCCTCGAGGGCCCGCGCCGAGGCGACCAGCGAATCGGCGTCGGCGCGCGTGAGGCCGCGCCTCCTCGGCCCGCCGCTCTGCGGCTGGTAGCCGATGTGGCCCATCACGCCAACGCCGGCCGACGCTATCGCGCGGACCTGCGCGGCGACCTCGGCGCCGCCCTCCACCTTTACTGCCTGCGCGCCAAGCGAGGCCAGGCGCGCGGCGTTGGACGCGGCGTCCCGCGCGCTGTCGTACGAGCCGGCGGGCATGTCCGCCACGAGGAGGGCCCGCGGGCGCGCGGCGGCGACGGCCGAGACAAAGAGGGCCATCTCGGCCATGCCGACGCCCAGCGTGCCCTCCTGGCCCATGACGACCATGCCGGCGCTGTCGCCGACGAGAATGACGTCAATGCCGGCCCTGTCGACTAGCGAGGCCATCGTCGCGTCGTACGCCGTGAGGCACGCAACCCTCCTGCGGCCCTTTAGGGCCGCGACGGCCGCGGGGCTAGCGCCCAAGGGCGGCGATCCTCCCCAGGCGCGCGCGCATCTCGCCGGCGTGGCCGGCGAGCGCCGCGGCGTTGTCGTGGGCCCGCGCGATCCGCGCGAGGCGGCCGCGCGGCGAGGCGCGCAGGGCCGCGCAGCGCGAGGCGAGGAGGCCCATGGCCCGCACGACGTTGTCGACTATGGTGACGTCGGCGGCCCGCGCGGTCCGCGAGAGCGGGTTGAGGTCGATGGCCACGACGCGCGCGCCGGCCCGCGAGAGGGCCTCGGCCCTGTCGCCGTCCTCGAGGGCCACGAGGACCGCGTCGGCGGCGGCGATCCCGCGCGAGTCGACGGCGCCGCGCTCCGAGTCGAGGCCGCGCAGGCGCGCGCGGTGGGCGCGCGAGGCGCCCAGGACGCCCCTGGCCCCGTGCGACTCTAGGCGCGCGGCGATGCGCCTCCGGCGGCCCGAGTCGCCGTGGAACGTGTTTGCCTCCAGGGGCGCGCCGAGCGCGCGCGCGACGAGGACCGCCTCGCGCGCGCAGAGGGCCGCGACGTTGCCGTTCACCGAGACGACGGGCCGCTCGGCGAGGAGGAGCGTCGCGGCCGCGGCGCTGATCGCCGAGCGCGCGCGCCGGCCGGTGCGCTCGCCGAGGATATAGTCGAGGGCCTCGCCGCGCCCGTGCGCAATGAGGCCCTCGCGCACGACAAGGCCAGAGCCGGCGCCGGCGACGAGGGCCTCGCGGACGCGCAGCGAGGCGGCGCGCGGGTGCGAGGGCGGTATGTGGCCCACGCCTACCCCTCCACGCGCGCGCCGCCGTTGTCGACGCGCGCGCGGATGACCTCGCCGCCAAAGGGCCCGAGCGCGCCGAGCGCGCGCGCCTCGTCGCGGGGGCCGTCCACCAGCGCAAAGACGGTCTGGCCCAGGAGCGCGACGCCGCACGGGATCCCCGCTGCGCGCAGCGCGCCCATCGCACCGCGCATGCGCGGCGTGACCGCGCCAATGTGGGCGGCAAACTCTGCGGACATTGACTGGAGGGCCGCCGCGTCGCCCGGCGAGCGCATCTCCGAGGCCATCCTGCCGCCCAGGCCGTTTATCGAGCGCAGGCGCCGCGCAATGTACCTGCGCGTGTCGACTGGCGCATAGCACGCAATCACCGCGAGCGCGCCCGAGTCGGCGCGCCTGACGCGCGCGACGCCCGGCGCGCCGGCTGACACCCTGACCTCCATCCCGCCGTCAAGCGCGCCGGCGACGTCGCCGAGGCCCGTCTGGCAGCGGACCTCGGCCGCATGCGCGACCTGCGCTGCGCGCTCGCGCGAGAGGCCCGCGCCGAGGGCCTCGTTTAGCGCAAGCGAGAGCGAGAGCGCGACGGCGGCGCTGGATCCCAGGCCGTACCCGACGGGCACGCCGGACTCGTGGACCGCGGACACGTCAAGCGGCGCGCCGGCGATCTCCCCGTACGCCGCGATCACGGCCCGGGAGACGGCCGTGTCCGCCGCGGCCCGCCCCGCCGCGCGGACCGAACTGCGCGGAGCCGCCGCGGCGCGGGCCTCGACTGTCGTCCTCACCCCGGCGCTGACGGCAAAGCCGGCCCCGACCGAGCCCGTGCGCAGCTCGTCGGCGCCGGCGACCGGCCCGAAAAAGGCCGTGACGTGCGCCGGGCAAAAGGCTACCCCCCTCACGCGCGCGCCTAAATTTCGGGAAAAATATAAAAATATGGATTAAACCGCCTTATACCAGTTTAAATTGGCTAAACACCGCAGGCGACTGCAGCGCATAGGGAGCAGCACGCTCGTCTCGCTGCCAAAGGAGTGGGTCGAGGCCAACTCGCTCTCAAAGGGCGACGAGGTCGGCATCGACGCCGAGCGGGGCGCGCTCGTCCTAAGCGCCGCGGCCGGAGCGAGGCCGGCGCGCGAGCTCGAGATAGCCTACCCCCTGCCGCGCCAGGAGAACATCGTGGCGAGCATCACGGGGGCCTACCTGCTCGGCTATGACATTGTGCGCATAGCCGGCGGCGAGATACCCCCCGAGGACCACGAGAACATCCGCCGCGCGATGAGGAGCCTGGTCGGCATGGAGATCGTCGAGGAGAGCGGCCAGAGCGTGAGCATGCAGTTCCTGCCCGACGCCACGGCGCTCAGCCCGCAGATGGTCCTGCGCAGGATGAACGCGATCGTCGTGGCGATGCACGGCGAGGCCGCCGCGGCCATTGGCGTGCGCGACAGGTCGGGCCTGCGCGCGCTCGCCGGCCGCGACGCCGAGGTGAACCGCCAGTACTTTTTGCTGGTCAGGCTAGCTCGCAGCGCAATGGCCGACAGGCGCCTCGCCGGCGCGTTTAGCCTCGCCAACATTGACGTGCTCGACTACCGGATCGCCGCGCACCTCGTGGAGGGGGCCGGCGACGCAGTCGTCGAGCTCGCCGGAGCGCTCGCCGAGACGGCGGTCCCGCGGGCCGACGTGCGGCGCGTTCGCGCGCTCGCAGAGGTGTCCTCGCGCGTGGGGACGCTCGCCGTCGGGGCGCTTGTCGCGCGAAGCCGCAAGACGGCGATCGAGGCGATCGCCGCGCACCGCGAGTTCCAGTCGGGGATCGCCTCGCTGCGCTCCTCGCTCGAGGGCCGGGCCGGCGTGCGCCTCGGGTACCTTGACATGCTCTACATGCTCGAGAGGGTCGAGAGGTCGTGGGCCGACATTGCCGACCTCATCACGCCCGACTATGAGGGCCGCGCCGCGCGTCCGTGACGCCGCCTCGGCCCACCGCGCCATGCCGACGGGCGCGCAGGCCCGCGCAAGGGCGATGGCGTTCCCCCTCGACGGCATGCGTCACTCCAAGCTCGCCCCCGCGCGGGAGCCGAGCGCGCGCCCGCCCGGTCCCAGGGCGGCCGCGCAAGGGGCGACGGGGGGAGGCCGGGCAGGCCGGCCTCATGGCGCCCGAGAGCCCCGTATCAGGCCCGCCGCCACGGGAAACGCCGCGCCGCCCGCCCGGGACGCCCGGCATGGCGCGGCCCGAGGTTCCTGCATTGGCGCCGCCTCCCCGTTTTCCCGCATGCGGGCGGGCCGGCGCGGGGCTGGAACCGCAGCGCCATGTGCCCACCGCCGCCCTTCCCACCGGCCCGCTTGACGCCCGCCGCCCGCCGGGGGCCGCGCCGGGCGCCCGCCACTTATAACGACCCCAAACCTTGATATGGCCAGCCCGCTGCGATGGGCCGATGGACGCGCAAACCCGCGCAAGGGCGATGAGGTTCCTCCTCAACGGCATGCGGCACTCCCAGTCCGCCCCCGCGCACGAGCTGATCACCCGTTTCACAAGTCTGCTGGGCTCAGAAGAGGCGGCGCAAGAGGCGATAGAGGAGGCCGAGAGGATTGGCCTGCTGGTTCGCGACGACCTCATATCCAACCCGACGCCGCTTGAAAGGGAATGGCGCCTGTCCAAGACGTTTGACAGCAGGCAGTTTGAGGTTCCAGCATAGGCGCCACCACCTTTTGTTTTCTCACATGCCGCGCGGGCCTGCATGATGCGAGGAAATCGCAACACCGTCGCCTCGTTGCCGAATTTTTCTAATGGCCCACCCAGGGATTGCTCCCCCGCCATGCCCAAAGCCGCCTTGTTGGGCCAAAGCCCTGCGATCGCCACGATCATGCTTTTATGCGGCCGATCCCCATGACCCCGCGATGGATCCCAAGGCCCTGGACAGGCAAGATCTGATCGCTGCAATCACGCCCCACATCGACTCTGCGATCAGGACTTCGCCATGCACGTGCGCCAACCTGCGCCCCGGGCGCGTGATGGACATGGCCCTAAGGAACGGTCTCGGCCCTAACAGGATCGTCAGATTTCTTTCGTCTAGTCATGCAGCCAGATCGCGATTTCAACTGGAGCTCTCCCGCAAACGGCGCGACCCCAAAACGAGATCCGTTATAGACAAGGCCTACCACACGGCAGCACCGCCTGAAGACGTTCTGCGCCGCAACGAGATCATAAACTCCATGTTCCATGAGTGCGGCCTTGCCGGCGTTGCCCTCGAGTGCGAGGAGGTCGCCGTGTCGTACACGGCCGTGCTGCGGTACCTGTGGGAGAAATCCGATACGCTCACACGGCACACCAGCGCCGAGGCTGAGCCCGAAAGCATGCTTGAGACAATGTTGTTTCGATCAATTTATCGCCGTTTTGTATCCACCTCAATCACAAGCTCCCCGTGGTTTGTAGGCTATCCCATATCCTACACAATCCGAGTGACTGACGCGTACAGGAAGCGCGCATTCCCGCTCACGTACACGTCCGTATTTGCAACTGACTATCCAGAGGCAACTCGCGGGCTAAAAAACTACCAGTTTTTTGAGGACGAGGTCAGGATCGAAAACGGCACGCCCATCGAGCCAGGAACCGTCGACATCACGTTCCACCCAAGCGCGGCGATCCCGGCGTCACAAATGGCCGGACTTGCCTCAAAGTACGCCCTTCTGGGCAAGGTGCGCGTCCTGTCCTGACGGCGCGGCCCGCGGCCGCCCGCGGTAGGCCGCCGTTGCGCGCCTGCCGCTTATAACGGCTCTAAACTTTGATATAGCCCGCCGGCGGGGCCTTGCCGATGGACGCACAAACCCGCGCAAGGGCGATGAGGTTCCTCCACAACGGCATGCAGCACTCCAAGGTCGCATCCGCATACGAGCTGACCATACGCCTCACTAGCCTGCTAAACTCCGAGGAGGCGGCACAGGAGGCGCTTGAGGAGGCCAAGCGAATTGGCCTCATAGAGCCAGACGACCTCATACCAAACCCGACACCGCTTGAGCAGGAGTGGCGCCTGTCCGGGACGTTTGACAGGAGACGGCTCGAGGCTGCCGCATAGGCGCCACCACCCCCCGTTTTTCCCGCATTCTGCGCGAGCCCGCTTCTGGCGCCTGCCGCCGCCTGCCTCCTAGCGCGCGCCGCGCGCGGCGGCGCCCTGGCCCCCCGCGCCGTCGGGATCCAGGGCCGCGCCGCAGTGGCTTGCCTCCGAGCCCCTGATGAGCGAGGACATGCCGCCGTGGACGGCGTACAGGTGCGACCTGGGAAACGCGCCAAAGCGCACGTGCACGTTGTCTATGAGGTCGTCGAGGCCAAACTCGCCGACGTCGCGGCGCATGTGGCGGTTTACGCGGAGGATCGCGCCGGCGGCGGCCATCCACCTCGCGTCGCCGCCGTGGCGCGCCAGGAACACGGCAAACCTCGAGCCGACGTCCCAGCCCATCTCGCCGACGCCGTCAAGGTCGCCCAGCCTGGTTATCGCGTCGTCAAGGGCAAACGAGGCCACCCCGCCCTCGCCGGGGTCAAAGTCGTACATGTCAAGGTCGGGGCAGCCAAAGGACTCCCACGCAATGTAGACGGCCGCGTGCACGCCAAAGAGCCTCTCGAGGGCGCCCTCGCCGGCCCCCTCGCCGGCGTCGCCGGCGCTGGCGTCAACGGGCCCGCGGCCGATCCCCAGCCTCTCCCTGTAGCCCGCGCCCTCTTCGCACTCGCCTGCGGGCGTGACGGCCTCGCCGAGGGCACGCAGTATCGGGCCTATGGTGCGCTTTAGCTCCCACGCCCCGGGAACCTGCGGTATGACGTGGACCGAGCCGCCGCCTGGCATGACCGGCGCCGCGCCGCCGCCGCTCCTGATATAAGCATTGCAACGCCGGCCGCCGCGGGGGCGCGGGTCAGCTTTAATTTTCCCCGCGCGCAATTTGATCAACCCTGCCACCTTATTCGCGCCGGGCACGGCGCTTGGGGCAATGGCAACGTATTCAGGCCAGGTCGCCGCCCTCCACAAGAGGTACGGCGCGGCGGCCAAGAGGGCAAGGTCCGGCAAGGCCCTGATGAAGGCGTACCGCGCGCACAAAAAGGCGCACGAGAGCCTCCTAAAGAGGCACCTTCGCGAGGAGCTCTCCGCGGCCAAGAGAAAGGGCCGCGCCCTGGACAAGAAAAAGTAGGCGCGCGCGCCGCGGCGCCGGCGCCCAGGTATTTTTCGGCCCCCCGCCCGCCGCGGCGATCGCCGCGCCCGCGCCTAGTTGATATAGCTCGCCCCCCGCGCGCCGCGCCCGTGGCACGGCGGCGCGCGCGCGTGAAGAGCCACGTGCGCAACATTGACTGCGTCAGGGGCATGGCCGCGCTGCCGGACTCGTGCGTCGACCTTGTCGTGACGGACCCGCCGTTTGCCATAGGGTTTGCGGCCTCGAGGGGAAACTATAACCGGACCGACTCGCGCGTCATGCGCGGGTACGGCGAGGTCAGGGCCAAGGACTATGCCGAGTTCACTAGGTCGTGGATGGCGCAGGCGCACCGCGTAATGTCAGATGACGCGAGCATGTACGTGTTTTCGGGATGGAACAACCTAAGGGACGTCCTCGCGGGCCTTGACGAAATGGGGTTCACCACGGTAAACCACATTGTCTGGAAGTACCAGTTTGGCGTGTTTACGAAAAAAAAGTTTGTCACGTCGCACTACCACTGCCTCTATGCCTGCAAGGACCCCTCCAAGAGGCGCTTTTACCCGTCGGCGCGGTTTGCGGCAGGCGAGCGGACCGCGGACGGGCGCAGCGCGCGCTATCGCGACATGGAGGACGTCTGGGAGATAAGGCGCGAGTACTGGACCGGCAGGAAAAAGACCCCCACAAAGCTGCCGCGCGAGCTAGTCGAAAAGCTGCTCGCGTACTCTAGCGCCAGGGGGGACCTTGTCATGGACCCGTTCCTGGGGTCGGGCCAGGTCGCAGTCGTCGCGGCCCTCATGGGCAGGGCCTATGTCGGCTTTGAGGTGTCGCGCGAGTACTGCGAGTTTGCGCGCAGGCGCCTCGAGTCTGGCCGCTACCTGCCCTGACCGCCGCCGCGCGGCGCCCCCCCGCCGACGCTGTCGGCGATGAGCCTGCGCATCTCCTCGTCGGTCCGCCCGTCGCGGCTCAGGCCCAGCGTCCCGGCCATCGCGTCGAGCTTTTCGGACTCGGTCTTGACGGGCCCCGTCGGCCCCATGCCGCGCACCTCGCCGGCGCGGCCGCGGATCTCGTCGCGCGCCCTGCCGTACTCGCCGGCGAGCCTGCCGAGGCGCCGCGCCGCGTCGGGCAGCCTGTCTGCGCCGAGGAGCATGACGAGGGCGACAAACACGATAAAGACCCACTCGGTCCCTCCGATGCTGAGCGCCGCGCCGTCCACGCCATCCCGCCGGCCGCGCGCGTCCCAAATTAAGGATTTGCGCGCCCGCGCGCCTCGAGGCGCCCCCTCCGCGCCACGGCCATGGCCGTCACGGCCGCGCCGGCGGCAAAAAAGGCGGCGTACGGGGCCGCTCCCCCCCAGTGCTGCGATATGAGGCCCGCGGCGAGCGGGCCGGCCGTCCAGCCGATCCCAAATATCGTCTCGTACACGCCGATCATGCTGCCCTCCTCGCCGCGCGCGGCGCGGCCGAGCACGATGTCAAGCGTGAGCGGGAAAAAGACGCTAAAGCCAAAGCCCATGAGGAGCATCGCCGCCGCAAAGGCGGCCATGCCGTCGGCAAAAAAGGAGAGGAGGAGCGCGCCGGCTATCGAGGCCGTCACCGTGCTCATCGTCAGGCCCCTCCTCTGCGCGAGCCTGCCGGCCGTGAAGAGCGAGACTATGCGCGATATGCCAAACGCGAAAAAGAGGACGCCGATCTCGACGTCGCCTATGCCGCGCTCGTGGAGAAAGGCGGGGTATATCGTGAGTACCATGCCAAAGGCCGCCGTGAGGTAGAGGAGCATCGCTATGACCTCGGGGAAGGCCATTATGCGGCGAAACGCCGCGAGCGACCACTTTTGGACGCGCTCGCGCGTCCTCGCGCGCGAGAGCGGGATCGACGTGACGAGCGCGGCGGCCAGGACATAGCCGGACATGGCAAAGACGTCCCTGTACGCCGCGCCGTCCTCCCCCGCGCCGGCGAGCATGAGCGAGGCCAGGAGCGGGCCGACGGTGAACCCGCCCACAAAGAGGCCCGTAAAGCGCGCAATGTTCTTGACGCGCGCGCCGCGCGGCGAGTACTCGGAGAGTATCGCCTCGCTCGGGGGCCAGAAAAAGGCGTGCGCGACGCCGGTCATCGCGCGGAGGGCCATGATCTCCGGCACGCTCTGGGCGGCCGACAGCAGGTAGAGCGACGTGGCGTTTATGGCGACGCCGACTATGAGGAGGCGCGCGCTGCCAAACCTGTCCAGGAGGAGGCCGACCAGGAGGGGCACAAACATGTACGGCACAAAGTTTGCCAGGCCGATGAGGCCCAGCTCGGCGTACGACGCGCCAATTGCCACGCTCGAGAACACGGGGAGTATGGGCCCGTGCATGCCGTACGACACGCCTATGATTATGCCCGTCGCGTTGACGAGGGCGATCGCGCGGCTCATTTGTGCGCCACGACCCTGACCGCGCCGCCCAGGAGGCCGGTCTCCAGCTCGACTCGCGCAAAGCGCTCCAGCAGGACGGCGCGCAGGTCCGAGTTGCGCGGCCACTTCCTGTACGTGCCGTGCAGGGCCGAGAAGCGCAGGCCGAGGCGCCCGCCGGCGCAGAGCGCGACGACCGGCAGGACGGCCCTGACATAGGCGGCCGCGCCGGCGCGCGCGACCGCAGAGTCGGGCTTGCCGAGGTCCACGACGACGAGGCGCCCGCCTGCGCGCAGGACGCGGTGAATCTCGGAGACCGCCGCCCTGAGGCTTATCGCGTCGCGCAGCGAATAGCCGCACATGACGACGTCGAACCGGCCGTCCCTGTAGGGGAGGCTCTCAAAGACGCCGCACGAGCGGTCCGCTGCGGCGCGCAGGCGCGGGCCGGCGGCGCGAAGCATCGGGACCAGCGCGTCGTGCATCGTGATGGAGACCTGCGGGCACTCGGCGAGCGCGGCGAGCGACATGTTGCCAAAGCCCGACCCCGCGTCAAGGACCGCGTCGCCGGCGCGCAGCCTGCCTGCGAGGGCCCGCCTCCTGCTGGCCTCGGCGGTCCCGAGCGATATGGCGCGGTTCACCCTGTCGTACACCGGGATGATCTCGGAGAGCGCGCCGATGACGCCGCCCCACTCGTCCCCTAGGCCCATCGCGCCCCGCGCGCGCCGGCGCATAATTTGAACGTGCGCCCTAGCGCTTGAAGCGCGCCGAGGCCCTCGCGTGGCCGTCGAGCTCCTCGCCCTCGACCCTGGAGAGCTCGCCGCCGTTGACGATGCGGGCCATCTTTATGTGGTCGGTCCCCTCGGGCCTGTCCACCCTGAGGTTGATCGCCGCGACGGCCAGGGCCGCGGCGTCGTCCATGCCCATCTCCTCCGAGTAGTGCTTTTCCAAAAAGTCCGTGACCTCGTCGGCGCCGGCCCCTATGGCGACCGCCGAGTACTGGACGTACGTCCCGCTCGGGTCCGTGACGTATATCGACTGGCCCTTCTGGTCCACGCCGGCTACGATGAGCGCCACGCCGTACGGCCTGACCCCCGAGTATTGGGTGAACTGGTGGCACTGGTCGGCGAGGTGCTTTGCTACCGTCTCGACCTCGACGGACTCGTCGTACGCGAGGCGGTTTCCCTGCGAGAACATCCTGGCGTTCTCTACCTGGACGCGCGCGTCGGGTATATAGCCGGCGGCGGCCACGCCTATGTGCCCGTCGACCCTGAATATCTTTTGGGCGACGTCGTTTGACTGGAGCGCGCGCGGCTTTTCCTCGACGGCCATGACGATGCCCCCGCCGCAGCGGATCCCGACGGCGAGCGTGCCGCGCTTGACGGTCTCGATGGCATACTCGACCTGGTATATGCGCCCGTCCGGCGAGTACATCGTCGGGGTCATGTCATAGCCGCGGGATCCCATCATGGCAGCCGCGGGCCCGACTTTTGCCCATTTAAGCCTAAGC
>RKSK01000069.1 GCA_007570915.1 Cenarchaeum sp. | reverse complement strand
ACGGCCTGCCGCGCCCCGGGGGGGGGGGGGACGCGGCGCCTCAAACCTATATATGGATACAGGGCCGCGCCGCCTCGTGGAAACTGCAAGGAGGGCACGGTCGGCCTCCGCCTCGATCGCGTGCGCGGCGGCGTTCCTTGCCCTTGCCTCCCTCGCGCCCCTAGACTTGGGGCAGGTCGCGCACGCCCCGCCCGGGACGCTCGCAGGGGCGCACGCCTCGTCTGGCGTGTCGGCAAAGTTCGACGACGGCCTTTACGACAAGATACAGGGGTGGATCGCCGAGGCCGGCGCGGGCGGGGCGGCCGGCGCGCCGCCCACGCGAAACGTGATGATCGTCGTGGACAGGGCGTCGCCAGACGGGAGAGATCCTGACACAGTGGCGGGCGAGAACAAGGACACGGTGGTGAGGGTCCTCGGCGAGATCGGCGCCAGGGACATCGTGAGGGCGGAGTCGCTCTCGTTCGTGACGGCGACCGTTCCGCTGACGCGCCTTGCGGAGCTTGCCGCCTATGGAAGCGTGCACAAGATCGGGGATGGCGAGGAGACGATGGGCCTTGCCGTGAACGAGGCAAGGGTGAGGATCAACGCCGAGGCCGCCGACCTGCGCCTGCCCGGGGGAACCACCCTCTCCGGCAGCGGGGTCATCGTGGCGATCCTCGATGACGGGATAGAGAACCCCGCGCTAACCCCAGACACAAACCCGATCGTGACAAAAAGCCGGTACTGCGCGGAGGCCTCAGGGTGCAGAGCACAAAACCCCGCAGACGTCGCCCGCATCCACAACGGCGCCAGGCTGCCAAATCACGGGACTGCGGTTGCCAGCGTAGTGGCCACGGCGGGAGAAGGCGTCCGGGCCGGGGTATCTCAGGGAGTGAGAATATTTGACGTAAATATATTTCCTCAGCCCGGCGCAGACGGCGAATCGCGTGCAAGCCGCACTGCGTTTGCCAACGGGCTGGACTGGGCACATGCCAACGGCGCGCACGTGGCAAACCTGAGCTTCGGATCCTCAAGGTGCTCTACGGGAGCTGCTAGTACCATGATTGTGAACGAGGCAATGGACAAAGGCATAGTAGTTGTGGGAGTGGCAGGCAATGATGGAATAGATGGCTCTCTCGTTGATTACGCTACTGTGGGCGGCCACAACTGCGCAACCAACCCGATCACGGTCGGAGGCGTAAACGACACGGGGACTACACTGCGCATGTACCAGGACTCCAGCAGGGGCCCGGCGCTCCCCGGCAGGTCAGAGGCCAACGCGCTACTAAAGCCGGACCTGGCAGCGCCGGCCGATGGCATTTCCGTCCTCACCACGCACAACACGCTGGCGACCGCGAACAGTAGGGGCACGAGCCTCGCTGCCCCGCAGGTGGCCGCTGCGGCGGCCCTTCTCCTGGAGGCGAGGCCTACGATGACGCCGGCGGAGGTAAAGGCGGCGCTCCTCCTTGGCGCCGACTGGCGTGGCACGGGCACGTGCACGGCCTCGCTCTACGAGACGTCAAACGCGGCCAGCGCGTGCTCGCACGACCGCCGGCCAACGGCGCCGGCTACGTCCAACGCCGACCTCGCCATGCTCAACAACGTGGGCCTCGGGATACTGGACGTGGGCGCCTCCATCGGGCACGCCCGAGCCGTCGGCCACGTCATAAGCGACCACCTCTCCTCCGTTTCCGCCTCCAAGTCTTACACGTTCCGGGTCACGGACACGACGGAGCCGGCAAAGGTGATCCTCACCTGGCTGGCGCACCCAAAGGGCAACATAAAAAGCCAGGCTGGTGCCACCGGAGCCGCTGCCATGGCCAACCTAAACCTGTTGGTAAGCCACGCCACGCTGACGGCGCAGTCCCACCCTAGCGCCTCAGCCCGCCAGCCCGTCGAGTTCGCCTTCTTCACCCCGGCGGCCGGCACGTACACGGTCACGGTGAGGGCCGCGAGCATGGGCGAGAGGCCGGAGCAGGCGTTCGCGCTCGCCAGCACGCACGCGCTGACGGCGGTCACCACGAACACCGCACCGTCGACCACGGCCAGGACTGTGGCAGTCGACCCGTCCGGGCCGACGGCCGTGCGCCTCGCTGGCGCCGACCGGCAGGGCGACGCCGTCTCGTTCAAGGCCACGGGCGCAACCCGCGGGGCGGTGAGCACCAGCGAGCAGCTCACGCCCGTCGTGTCCCGGGTGGTCTACACCCCAGGCGCCTCCTTTGGAACCGGTGACACCATCACTGTCACGCCCTACGACGGGCTGGCCTCCGGCACGGCGCAGGCCGTGAGGCTGGTGCCGGACTCCCCGCCGGTTGGCTCGACGCGCCCGGAGCCGTCAGAGGAGGACATCACGGACTGGCGCGAGGCGTCCTCGGTGTCGCCGCGCGCCGACAGACAGGTAAGCTTCCTGCCGGACATCCCCTCCACGCCGGTCAGGCGCGTCATGCTAAAGGCCATGGGAGTCGACGGCGCGGTTCTCTCGTTCAACGTCGGCGCGTCCGCGCACAAGGTAGCCGTGCCCTGGGGCGGCGAGCGGCAGCTCGAGCTGTCCGCGCCCACCGCCATCTCCCTCCCGCGCCTCACGGCCGCGGGCGCCGAGGACGCCGGGGAGCTCTGGATCCTGTCCGCAGGCTACTCTGCCCACACGCGGTCCTCCATATGCCCGACGCCGGGCGCGGCGAGCCCTATTGCGCACACGCTCAAGCACAAGCGCGACTCGGGCGAGCGCGTGCCCGACGGGTCCGGCTCGCTCACCTCGGCGGTAGAGGTCATGCACAACGGGACTGCGACGTCGGTCTCCGCTCACGTGGACATCTCCCACGGGTACAAGGGAGACCTAAAGGTGGATCTCTTCGCGCCGGACGGCACTAGCGTGACGCTCCACAACAGGGCCGGTGGCCGCGCCGACAACATAGACACAACGTACTCCGGGACGGTCACCTCGTCACTAGTGGGCAAGGAGATCGACGGCGAGTGGCGCCTGGCGGTGTCCGACGCCCTGCGCGGTTACCAGGGGACGCTAAACGACTGGACGCTGGACCTCGGGTACACCGCGACGTGCCCTGAGACATCCACTACGACCCCGACCCCGACCCCGACTGGGTGCCCCTCCGGCGCGTCAGGCGCGTCGGGCTCGTGCCC
>RKSK01000042.1 GCA_007570915.1 Cenarchaeum sp. | reverse complement strand
CGCCCGGCGAGCACCCCTTCGAGGTGGCCGTGTCCGACGCGCACGGCGAGGAGTGGGCGCCGCACATTCTGCGTATCGTGCCTGCTGCCCCGGCGCCCCAGACGCCGCCGTCGGGATAGCCATGAGCGCCGGCGCCACGCCTGCGGCGGCGCGGGAATGTGCGCTTGTCGCTGCTCTTGCCCTGGCCGCCACGCTAGTCGCACACCACGGCTCTTGGGCGGGGGCGCAGGCGCCCGTGGAGATGGAGATGCTCCACGCCGGCGCCCCAGTCGAGCCCCCGCTAGTCGAGCTCCACGTCTCGCCCGAGCCGGTCGCGCTGGAGCTCGTGGCCAGCGGCGCGGGGGTAGGCGCGATTTCAGTCAGCGTTGTGCGCTCCTCGAGCTGGGGCGCCGCCGGCGCGCCGCTGCCCGCACCGGTCCTGGACGACCACGGCGGCGGCGAGGTGACCCTGACCATGGACAGGTCGTCGCCAGGCGAGCTTGTCATCGAGGCCACCGCGGCCGGCGCCTCCGGCGGCGCGCGCGCCCTCTACGTGGTGCGCGTGCTCGACGCGCTCCCGCCGCCCGACGGCCGTGACGGGGCCGCGCCCTCGCGCATCGTCGGGCACGTGGATCCCGCCGACCCCGCCCTGCCGCGAATCCTCGAGCAGGCAGGAAGGCCGCTGTGCGCCGAGGCGGATCCCCAGGGAATGTCCGGCGTCCCCCCGATCGAGGGCACCGGCCCCGACCGCTCGCACAGGGCCACGTTTGGCCAGCAGGTGGAGCAGTGGGTGCACCTTGACGCCTACAGGGGGCCCGACAGGGTGCACTATTACATGAAGTACCCCGACTACGACGCTCCGGCCATGGAGGGCTACCTGAAAAGCCCGTACACAAACGAGGAGGAGGCCTTTTCCTCATTCCGGAGGCTCCCCCGCGCCGCCGCGCCAGGGCCGTACTGGGGGGACATGCAGCATGCCCTCGGAGGGGGCGAGGTGGAGCTGCACTACCGCATAAACGGCACAGACGCCCTCACCACGGTGCGAGTCAACGCGACCAGCTCGTTCGTCCCCGAGATACTGCCGCTGGACGGCGTGGTGAGGGTGCTGGCCACGGCGTTCCACACCGACGGGGTCAAGTTCCGCACGTCGCAGCCGGCGGGCACGCCCTCCGTGCCCCCCGGCCTCCAGGCCTCGGCGAACGGGACGCTGGTGCCTGCAGGCCTGGTGCCCACGGGGCCGGCGCTCGAGCCTCACCACCACGGGCCGACGGACGTCGTCGCCACGGTCAGGGTGTCAGACGTGGCGCGCCAGGGCGGCGTCCTCATAGAGGGGATCACCGACGGCGAGGGCACGGAGGGCATGGAGGTGAAAAGGCTCCACGAGGTCACGCTGGCAGTCGAGCTGCCCATAGGCGTCGGCGACGCCGGCCTGTACGAGCGAGTCGGGGAGGGGATGTCCGTGGCGCCGTGGGAGTGCTGGCCGCGGCTCGGGGGCAGGGCGCTCGTGCCGTGAGCGGGAGCCGGCGCGCGCCCCAAACGCCGGCATGTCGGCAGCGCTGCGCGTTCCCTCGAGCGGCGTGCCTGGCCTGCGCCCGCGGGCAGGGGCACGTTCCGCACCCCGCGGCCATTTTGGGCAAGGGCGCGCGGGCCTGCCACGGGCTCCGCGCCGCGACCCGCGGCCGCCCTGCGCGGGCATGCGGGGGGCCGGGCCGGCGCGCCCCCGCGCGTGCCCATGGCCGGCCAGGCCTGGCAGAGGCCGCGCCCCCGCGCAAGGCCGCCCCGACGATCACCGTTAAATAGAAAAACCGGCACGCGCGGGCCGTGGTTAGGCAGATCAGCCTCGACTCGTACCAGGCGCGCCAGCTGCGCGAGCTCCTCGGGCGCGGCTCGCGCGCCGTCGAAAAGACGGGCGCGCCCATAACGCTGTACAGGATGGTCCTCGAGGAGGAGGACTCGTCCTACGAGGAGATAGTATGCACGCTCGCGCGCGGCCACGTCATCGAGCAGCGCATCGTCTCGGGCGGGCCGGTCCCGCCGAGCATAAAGAGCCAGGCCGTCTTCACGCTGGACGAGTACCCCGCGCGCCTCATAGGGGGCAGCCGCGAGCGCTTTGCGCAGGTCCTCGCCATGCTAGAGTCCGAGCTCCCTGGCGACAGCTTATAAGGGCGCCGCGCGGGGCCCGCGCGCGTGCGCCTCCTAGAGCACCAGGCAAAGGAGCTCTTCGCCGAGTACGGCATCCGCCTGCTAGAGGGGCGCGTCTGCCCCACGATCGGGGCCGCGCGCGAGGCCGCGCGCGAGCTCGGCTACCCGCTAGTCATAAAGTCGCAGGTTCCCGTGGGCGGCAGGGGCAAGGCCGGCGGCATACAAAAGTGCTCAGGCGACGACGAGCTCGAGCTCAAGTTCCCCGAGGTCCTCGGCATGGAGATAAGGGGCGAGCGCACGCGGACTGTCCTGCTGGAGAGGGCCGCCGAGATATCCTCGGAGCTCTACGTGGCCATAATGCTAAACAGGGGCCGCCGGACCTACTCGGTTATAGCGTCGGCCGAGGGCGGCGTCGAGATCGAGTCCGTCAAGGGCCAGACGATCCGCGACGTGGGCCTCGGCGGGGCCGACGCGGCCGCGTGCGCCGAGGTCGCCTCGGCGATCGGCCTCGCGGGCGCCGCGGCGGAGTCGTTTGCCTCCACGCTCTCCTCGCTCTCGCGCCTGGCCATGGAAAAGGAGGCCGAGCTCGCCGAGATAAACCCGCTCGCGGTCCTCGCCGACGGGTCGCTCGTGGCCCTTGACGGCAAGGTGATAACCGACGACAACTCGGCGTTCCGCCACGAGGAGCTGCAAAAGTACCGCGAGGCCTCCGAGCTCGAGGACCGCGCCGCCGCGCGCGGCTTCTCGCTCGTCGAGATGGACGGCGACATCGCCGTCGTGGGCAACGGCGCGGGCCTCGTGATGTCGACCTTTGACATGCTCACCGACAGCGGCGGCAGGCCGTCGTGCTTTCTTGACGTCGGCGGCGGCGCGACCGTCGAGTCCGTCTACGAGGCGATCGAGCTCATCGGCAAGATGAAGCGGACGCGCGCCATACTCGTAAACCTGTACGGCGGCATCGTGCGGACCACGACGGTCGCGACGGCGTTCCTCAAGGCGTACGGCGACGG
>RKSK01000098.1 GCA_007570915.1 Cenarchaeum sp. | reverse complement strand
GCCGCTGCGAGGGCAGCATGCGTGGTGCGCACGCGCGCGGGGCCGGACGGCCCGGATAAAAGGCAATCGCACGCGCGCGGGGCCGGACGGCCCGCCATGGTTTTTAACGCGAGCGGGCGCCGCCGCGCGCATGGACGCCGGCGAGCGGATACTCGCGCATGTCGTCTCGGTCTGGCGCGAGGCCGACCGGCGCGTCTCGCTGGGGGGCCGCGAGGGGATGCTAATACTGACAGACTCGCACATCGCCTTTGTCCACAAGACCGAGGCGAAGATGCGCTGGTGGCAGGCCGTCGTCCAGAGGCAGGCCGTCGCGCTGCTAAGGTCGCGCAACATCATGGTTCGCCACGACGGGTACGGCGAGGCCGAGCTCGCGCGCGACCTCGAGAACGAAAAGAACGACGAGGTCGCGCTGCGCGACGTGACCGAGGCCAGCTGGGAGGAGCTCGCGTGGGGGAGCGTCCTGCGCCTGGCGTGGCGCCGCGGCGGCAAGGTCGAGAGGAGGCGCTTTTCGGTGGTCCTCGACTGGGTCAAGTACCCCGCAAAGGACCCCTCAAAGTACATGCGCGTGGACTGGGGGCCCCTGGTCGAGCACGTGCGCAGGGCCTCCGGCGGGGGGCGCAGGGCCGCGGCGTACGCGATCGGCGTCGGGCCGGGCGACCCGCGAATGATGACGCGCGCGGCCGCCGAGGCGATAACCGCGTGCGACGTGGTCGTCGGGTACGCCGGCGCGCTGCGGACGGCCGAGTCCCTGCTGGAAAAAAAGGACGTGCGCGAGGTGACCATGGCCAGCCAGGAGGGCGTGTACGCCGAGGTCGCCGCCGGCGGCGCGCGCAGCGTCGGGGTCCTGTTCACCGGCGACGCGAGCTTTTCCGAGTCCGAGGTGGTCGACCGCCTCGCCGAGGTCTTTGGCGGCGTGACCGTCGTGCCGGGGGTCAGCGCGGTCCAGGTCGCCGCCGCTCGCGCGCGCGTCCCGCTCGACCGGTGCCGCGTGATCTCGATGCACGTGACCTCCCCGATCGGGCGCAAAAAGGCCGAGCTCGCGCGGGCCGTGATCGACGGCGAGTGCGTCGTGCTGGTGCCGCGCCCGTGGCCGTCGAGGCCGGACCTCGAGTTCATGCCGCGCGACGTCGCGCGCCACCTCGCCGCCGCCGGCGTCGACACGGCCTCGGTCCGCGCGCGCGTCTATGAGGACCTCACGCTCGCCGGCGAGCGCGCCTTTGACGGGACCGTCGCGGACCTGGCCGGCCGCGAGTTTTCTGCCCATCTCGTCGTCGTCATTGGGGACCACGGGGCCGACTCGTACATGAACTATCAGTGGCAGTGGGGCGGGCAGCGCACCGGCGTGTCCACAGAGACTGCGAGCAGCTGAATCCACGGCGCGGCGGGGTCGAGTATGCGGTAGATGCCGGCCTCGGCGATGTGGATCGTAGTCGACTCGCCGGCCCCGACGGTCACGCCGACCCTCGCGTCGCGCGTAAAGTCGCACCTGTCAAGCTCGGCCTGCTCGCGCGAGACGCCGCGCGAGGCCTCTGGCGCGTTTGCGTCGTCTGGCTCGCCGTCCGGCGAGCACGTGCGCGGCTCGGCGCCCGTGCGCTCGTAAAACCACGCGTTGACCGTGCCGCTCACGAGCCTGTGCGCCTCGGCGTCGGTGTTGGCTATCGTGACGTTCTGGCCCGGCCTGACGTGGAGTATGGGCTCGTCAAAGTGGCCCGGCGGCGCGCCGGGCTGCCGCGGCGCGGCCAGGAGCCTCACGTTGATCTCGTCGAGCCGCGGGGGCGGGTCGCCGGCCTCCGACCCGGACACGCGCGCCGCGAGGACCGCCTTGCCCGAGGAGCCGCGCTCGAGCGTCCCCGTAAAGAGGTACGCCGTCTCGCCCCCGTGGCCCTCGGCGATCCTGCCCAGGAGCCTCAGGGCCACGGGCTCGCCGCGGCCTGACGCCGTGCCCGAGACGCTGACAAACCTGCCCTCGCGCGTAAACTCGCCCTCGACGTCCAGCGTGCCGAGCGCATAGCCGCCGATCCCCAGCGTGCCCTCTGATGACGAGAACGACCCGTCGGCGTCCTCGGTGAACGAGAGGTTTAGGGTCACGTCCTCGATAAACTCGCCGACGGCGGCGTAGCCGGACGCGCGCAGCGTGCGCGAGGCGTCCCCCTCGGGCTCTGCCGGCACGGAGACCTTGACGGCGGGATCCCGCTCGGAGTGTATGGGCGCCAGGAGCGCGGCGAACGCGGCGCGGCCGGACATGCCGCCGCGCTCGAGCGTGCCCGTGAGGAGGTACACCGACAGGTCGCCGCGCGCCTCGGCGAGGCGCCCGTCAAGCGAGACGGCGACCGGCTCGCCGTGGCCCGCGGCGGTCCCCGAGAGGCGCAGGTCCCTCGAGTCGCGCGTGAACGCCCCGTCTATGTCGAGGCGGTCAAGCGAGCTCGTGCCGACCAGGAGGAGGCCGCCGCCGCGCGTGAACGAGGCGTCGGCGCCCGGCGAGAAGGCCAGCTCGAGGCGAACCTGCTCGATCTCGCCGCCGATCGCCGCGTGGCCCGTGGCCTCCAGCGAGAGCGCGCCGGGGGGGATCGCCTGGGCCGCCGGAAGGGCGGCCAGGGCCAGGGCCAGGGCAGCGGCGGCGAGCAGCGCGCGCGTGGCGTCCACGCGCCGCGCTGGCGGCCGGCCCATATAATATGGTTGCAAATTATTTTAGAGCCGGCGCGCAGCTGCGCGGGCCGCCCGGACCACGCCGAAAAGAGGCCCGCGGCCGGCCCTAGCGCGGGGATGAACATCGGGGCCGCGAGCGAGGCGTTGTGGGCAAATATGCCAAACGCGTCAATCCCCTCGACGAGCTCGCCAAACCCCTCCATAAACTCCTCGGCCTCGGCCTCGCTGACCTCCGTGGTCGTGCCCACCATGTACGTCCCCACAAACGCCGCCGAGGCGGCAAGGAACGCCCAGAGGCGCAGCATGCGCGCGAGTCGCGCGGGGGGTGGTATAAAGGGGGCGGCAAGGCGGGGCGTTGGAACCCCGGCGCGCCGGTCACGTTAATTAAAAGGCCCCCCGGCGCGCCGACGCCGTGGGCGGCGAGATATCTGACGCGGTGCAGCTCGCCCTGAGGCGCGGGTTCCAGGTCCACCCCGAGGCGATCCGCGCCCTCGAGTCGGCCGACCCGGCCTCGATCGGGCGCGCGATCCGCGAGGCGATCCGCGCCAGGGAGCGCGGGGGCGGCCGCACGATAAGCGGCGGCGACGTCGCCTCGGCCCTGGGCATCGCTCCGGCCGACGAGCCCTTTGAGAACGCCTACGAGACGCTCGCCGACCCGACCGGCCGGACCGCCTCGGCCGAGGGCGTCGGGGGCTTTGGCGCGCTCTTTGCGAGCCGCTTTGAAAAGATGCGCCGCCTTGTCTCGTCTAGGCCGGAGGCGCGCTCGATCAGGCGCGCCGCCGACGTCGCCGGCGGGCGGCTCGAGGAGGGCGCCCACGCGTGCGGCCTCGTCACCGAGCGCAGGGTCGGCGCGGGCAGGTCCGACCGCCTCGTCATAGAGGACCCCACGGGGGCCGTCGAGCTTGCCGTGTACGACGACGCCGCGCGGGAGGCCGCCGCGTCGCTCGTCAACGACCAGTTTGTCGTGGTCAGGCTCGGCGCCTCGCGCGACGGCGGCCTCGTCGCGCGCGAGATATCGGTTCCCGACGTCTCGGGCCACACGCCGCGGGCCTCGGAGACCGAGGTCCACGCCGTCCTCCTCTCGGACCTGCATGTCGGGAGCCGCTATTTCGAGGAGGGCGCCTTTGGGCGCCTCCTCGAGTGGCTCAACGGCGGCGACGCCGTCGCCTCGCGCGTCGGGTATGTCCTCATGTGCGGCGACGTCGTCGACGGCGTCGGCATATACCCAAACCAGGACCGCGAGCTCGTCCTGCAGACCGTCGAGGAGCAGCTCGCGCGCCTTGACGAGCTCGTCGCGCAGATTCCCGAGCGCATAAGGGTCGTCATATCGCCGGGCAACCACGACCCCGGCAGGCGTGCGCTGCCGCAGCCGGCGATCCCGCGCGAGATGGCGCCGGGCCTGTGGGGCAGGCCAAACGTCGAGATGGTCGGCAACCCCGCGGCGGTCCGCCTCAACGGGGTCCGCGTGCTCATGTTCCACGGCCAGAGCGCCGACGACGTCGTAAAGGTCGCCCCCGGCCTCAGCTATGACCGGCCCGCCGGGGTGATGAAGTTCCTCCTGCGCGCGAGGCACCTCTGCCCGATATACGGGGGGAGCACGCCGCTGGCCCCCGAGGTCGAGGACATGATGGTCATCGAGGAGCCGCCGGAGATCTTTCACGCCGGCCACGTCCACGTCGTCGGCGCCGAGCAGT
>RKSK01000198.1 GCA_007570915.1 Cenarchaeum sp. | reverse complement strand
TACCGTTCATGCCAAAAATGTCCCCAAAGCAGCTCCTCCTGATGGGGATGGCCTCGCTCCTGGCGTACTCGGCGTACATTGGGCCCGCGTGGCACCTCGCGCCAATTGCGGCGTTCCTGGTCTACATTGCGGCCAAGGAGCGCAAGGCCCTGTACCCCGAGCGCCACGCGCTCGTGCTTTTGAGGTTTTTCCTTGGGCGGCGCGGGGCCGGCCCGCGCGCCGCGCGCGGGGGGCGCAAGGCTCGCCGCGACGGCCTCTTTGTGATCCCCGAGAGGTTCACGCCGGGCCGCACGCCCTATGGCCCGGAGGCCGCGCGGGCCGCGCCGCGCCGCGTGTACGCCGCAAAGCTCGGCACGCCGCTCACCCTAGAGGTGACAATGTACGACTCGGTGGGGCGCCTGTACCCGCGGACCCGCGCCGACGTCGTCTTTGACGGGCGCCCCTACGCCGCAGTGTCGGACAGCAACGGGCAGTTTGAGATATGCCCCATAGTGACCTCGTTTGGGCGCAAGGACCTCTCCGTGAGCGTCGAGGGGCGCAGGATACTCGTAGAGAGCTTTGACGTGCAGCGCGGGTAGACCTGGTTTTTCCTTTTATTGGTTTTGTGCGCGCCATTGTCGTGGTTCTCAGCAGGGACACAATGGACGCAGACACGCGCGAGAGGCTCTACGGGGTCATCATCACGATGATCTTTGCGGCAGTTCTGGTGACCATCGGGCCGGGCCTGATCACCTTCCTGGCCGGCACCGACTCGGAGGCAACGATCTACTCGGGGCTCAGGGACATCTTCAAGAGGTTCAATGACAACCTGAAGGCGATCGTCGTGGCCGTGCTCGTGATCTCCATGCTCGCGGCGATCGCAAAGCTGCGGCTTGGGGGCACGCGCAGCCGGTCCGCGGGCCGGGCCGCGGACGGCTCGGACGGGGACGGCGCGCGCCGCGGGCGGCGATGCGGCCGAGGCTAGCCGCGCTCATCCCCACCGCGGTGACGGTGGCGCTGGCCTCGCTGGCGATCGGCATGCTGCGCGAGGTTCCGCCGTGGGCGGCAA
This sequence comes from Cenarchaeum sp., assembly GCA_007570915.1. Taxonomy (GTDB): domain Archaea; phylum Thermoproteota; class Nitrososphaeria; order Nitrososphaerales; family Nitrosopumilaceae; genus JAHRAL01. Next base: position 2,098 of record RKSK01000198.1, on the reverse strand, counting down.
CGGCCGCCGTGGCCGCCTGGCTTGCGTGCTTTTGGGGGGACGCGCTCTACACCCTCGGCTTTGGGAGGGAGGCGATACTCGCGCGAGAGTCAAACGCCGTCTTCAAGGCGCTCTATGCGCGCATCGGCGCGTGGTCGGCGCCGGCGCACCTCGCGCTGGAGGCCTCCTGCGCCGCGGCTCTGTCCGTGTCGCTGGAGGCCGCGGGGCTGGCCGACGGCCTCGTCTCCGCCTCGGCGGCGCTGGCGGTGCTGGCCTGCGAGCACGCCATTGCCCTTGCCGAGAACACGGCCCTTGCGCGCCGCGCCAGGGGGAGCGCCGCCGCCGGCGCCACGACGTAGATTGCCGCGTTTGCGGCGATCGCAAGGGCGCCGAGCACGACAACGTCGAGGGCGCTGCCGTCCCTGGCGTGCCCCACCACGCCCAGCACGTGGACCATGGGCGTGACCGCGGCCCTCACGGCCTCGCGCAGGGCCGGCTCCTGCCGCTGCGCGTCCGCAATGGCCGGAGAAAAGGCATAGTAGGCGCCGGCTGCCTGGCGCATAAACTCCGCGCCCGGCCCCGTCGCGAGGACCGTGTGGTCGCGAACCTCCCTGAGGCGCTGGACGCGCGGGGCCAGCTCGCTCCCGTACGCGGCGGTCGCCACCAGGCAGCCGCCGCCCTCCGCGTCCGCCTCCGCCCCCGCCGCCTCCGCTGCGGCCTCTGGCGGCACGCGCACGTCAAAGGAGCCGGACGCCACGACCGTCCTGCCGCTGCTCACGCTGGCGAGCGCCTTGTACGAGTATGTCCCGTTGACGTGGGCCTGCGTGACGGGGTGCCCGAGGCGGGCCTCGCGCGAGCCGTCAAGCTCCACCCCGCCGTATGAGACCTCGCGGCCGGAGGGGTCCCGTATCTCATAGTACGCCTTTCCGTCAACGACGCTCGGCCCGCCGGTCACCCTTGCGACCACCGTGACAGTCTCGCCCGGCGAGTACGGCCCGCGCGCGCCGCCGGCGACCCACGCCGAGATTGCCGCCCCGGCCGCCGGCGGGCCCGGCGCGGCCGTGCCCACGGGCGCGGCCGCGGGGGGCACGGGCTCCGCCGCGGCCCCCGCGGATCCCACCTCCGGGGCGGCGGCCCCGGCCTCTGGCGCGCGGCCCTCGACGACCACGGTTCCGGACGCCCACGGGTGTATCGTGCACGAGTACCCGTACTCGCCGGCCTCGTGGAACGTGTGGGAGAACGAGTCTCCCGGGGCCATGAGCGAGCTGTAAAACTTTCGCGACCCTGCGTCCCCCTCGCCGGCCACGGTGTGGACGGCCGAGTCGGCGTTGAGCCAGCTCACCGCCTGGCCCTGCGCGACGCGAATGGGATCGGGAACCTGGCACGGGGACTCCGGGCCGCACGCCCTAGAGTGGGAGACAATGTCCACCCTGTTTGGCACGCCGGCCAGGCCGTGGACCAGCACCGAGACCTCGGGGCTCGTCGCGTTGGCCACCGCCGCGCGCGCGACTATGCTGTGCATGCCCGAGGGCGTCTCGCGGTCCACGGTGATCACGGCCACAAACGCCCCGTCCGAGCCGGCCGGGACCGTGTGGACAGTCTCTGCGCCGGAGGGGCCTGTCACGGTGACCTCGACGTCGCCCCTGCCGCCGCCTGCGAGGCGCCCGTACACCTCCACGTGCTGCTCTCCGTGCCTGCGCTTTTGGACCGTGCCGGGCTCCACGGCGATCTCGCCAAAGGACGCGTTGCGTGCCGCGTCGTGGGGGGACGCGTGTGCGGGAACCGGATCAAGGGATGGTGGTAGAACTCCGGTTCCCGCACGCGCGGCGCCCGTGTGCGCCCCGGGATCCGTCTCCACGCCTGCGGACTGGCAGGCGAGGGCGGCCCCGATGGCGACCAGGGCGATCGCGCGGGCAGAGGCCGCGCGAGCAAGCGCCTGTCCTTTCCCGGGATGCTCTGGTCTGGCACACGCAACTGGCGCGCAGATTTTGCTTTAAAGCGGGATCCGCGCGCCATGGTGCGCTTGGCCATCCTGGAGAGACTTGGGCGCCCCGCGGGCGCAAAGGGGCGCCTGCCCGCCTGTTGCCCGCCCCGCGCCGCGCGCCTTGCCGCGCGCCTT
>RKSK01000036.1 GCA_007570915.1 Cenarchaeum sp. | reverse complement strand
GCGGCAGGGGGCAGGATCCGCCGCGGGCGCCAGGGCGGCCGGGTCTGCCAAGGATCGCCCCATTAGCGCAACGGGGCCTTTTTCTCCGACACACGTATGGGGCGGCGCCTGCGCGGGAGCCCCGCGGGGGCCGACGGGCGGGCGCGCAGGCGCGCCGCGAGGCGGGGCGGAGGCAAGGGCAGGCGCAAGGCCGACAGGCGCCGGGCCAAGGGGCGCAGGGAGAAAAAGCCCATAGACCCGACCAGCGCGTACTTGGGTGCCCTGGGCACGCAGGGGAACGCGCGGCGCCTGTTCAACGACGCCGTGCTGCTGCACAGCGCCGGCAGGTTCCAGGGCGCGATCCCGCTGGCAATCATGGCCATCGAGGAGTGCCTCAAGGGCATAGAGCTGGGACGCGAGTTTAGAAAGCTGAGGGATATCCCGGCCGACGGGCAGGAGCGCCTTGCCAGCCACGCGCACAAGCTTGGGCATGTCCACGGCTGGATCGTGAGGCACATGGAGGACGAGCGGATGAAGGGCGTCCATGCGGGCCTGGCCAGGGAGGGAAAGGTGCCCCGCGAGGGAGGGGGGCCCGTGAGCCTGGGGGAGATTGCCGACAACGCAAGGCGCACAAGGGACATGGTCGGCGGCCTCCAGCGCGTCAAGGAGATGTGCGCGTACGTGGGGTGGGACGCAAAAGAGGGGTCGTGGCAGAGCCTTGACGTTGACTGCGACGATGCCGAGGCGCTCTCGTCGTTTGTCCTGGCCATGGCCATGACGCACTATGAAATGCTCCACGGGAGCACGGAATTCGCCGTGAATGCCCTGGTGGACAGGATCCCCGCGCTAGAAAAGTGCAGGGAGGAAAAGGTGGAGCTGGACGCGCCGGGGCTTGATCCTGACAAGGTGCAGAGGGGCGAGGGCGTCCTGCTGGGCATATGCGGCAAGGCCGGGGCGCGCGGGCCGTATGAGGGCGGGGCTGCCGTGGGCTAGGGGCCGCCTCCGGGCCCCGCCCTGCCCTCGTGCATCGCCTTTTGCAGGCACAGGGTTTGCCACACTGCCTGCCTGATCTTGAATTTTCGGACAGAGTCGGGGTGGCTGCTCAGAACGATGACTGTCGGGTCTGCGACGTACATGGTTGCGATGCTAACCCGGACGTCCGGGTCCAGGTCGTCCCAGCCCTCCCTTGTGGCCTGCCTGATAGAGTCCACCATGCCCTGCGGAAGGCAGGCGAGCTGGCCGTTCTCGTCCATCCTGCGGGCATTTTCCAGGGCGGGGCATATCTCCTCGTCCGCGAGCTTGCGAATTTTGAGACCCATGCTGGAGAACGCCTCGCTGTACGCCGACAGGGGAGCCTCCTTGCCGGGCAGGCGGTCAATTGCCAGCTCTGTCTCTAGGATGGCGCCGATGCGGCTGTCATGCGGGTCACAGATCTCGTCGTTGATGCACGCCTTTTCAAGCTTGAGCGTTTCGCCCTCCCTTGACACTATAAGGAACGCGAACATTGTCGCCCTGCCATCGTATGTCTGAACCGAGTCGTCGGCATAGTATGCGTAATGACCGTCCTTTGCGTCCGTTGCCTCCTTGTGCGCCCGGATCGCCATGGACATTGCCTTCACAAGGGGGTGCGCGTCGTGGTAGTCTCCGTGCCGCAGGGCGACCCTGCGGCACTTGAGAAAGATGTCCCTGTTGACATGGTAAGCCTGCTGCGCAACCGTCCCTGTCTGCAGCATGGCTTCCAGGATTATGCCGCCCGAGGCAGACACAAACGGGTTTCCGGGCACCCTGCCCAGGCCGGTACACGCAATGGCGCAAGGCTGGCCCAGCGCGCCGCCCGCGCCGTGGACAAGCAGGTCGTGGTACAGCGAGGCGAGGTGCAGGACATGGACGGCCAGGGCGCCTTGCGCGCCCTCCGGCAGGTGCCCAAACGTGTCCCACGCGCCGTGCGCTGCGTTCCAGTTGTCATAGGAGGCCATCTTCTTTATGGACTGGAGGCCCTGCGTCGCCCTATAGATATCACCCATGTGAGCAAGGGCGCCGTCTTTTGACACGGGCCTTGCCCCAAAGAGAGGGCGGGACGCGCTGCTGATGTGGAGCCTGCTTGCCTCCACAATGCAGTCCCAGCCAAGCCCCTCCTCAACCCACCGCTGGGCGTTCTGGAGCTTGAGCTTGTGGTCCTGAAGCTTGCGCCACTCGTCGGCTGACGCGCCGCGCCCCCTGCGGCGCGCGGCCGCAAGGCATATCCCCTTTACGCTCTCCTCTATGGACAGCACGGCAGAAGGGATGGCGCCCTGGGGCCTCCCGGACTCATATAGGCAGAGCGCGTCGCCGAGGTGGCGCGCGGCGCTGTCGTGGGCGCGGCGGATCCCATGCGGCAGCCCGGCATGCGGTATAGGCGCGCCGCCGCCGCGCCCATGCCCTTCCCCGCGCTTGCGTTTCATGGCGCAGCAGTTCGGGCCATGCCGTATTTATCTGGTGCGCACGCTGGGCGTGTATTGCAAAATCCCGAATCTATGACCGCGCGCACAGGCCCGCCCCCGTTTCGCGGCGCCCTGCCTCCACAGATCCCAAATGTGGGAGCCTGGCATGCCCGCGGCCACAAGCCCGCCCTGTGCCATGCGGCGCTTTTGCGCAAGCGCGCCTGGGCAAGGCCCGCGCGGCCACGTGAGCCTGCCCGTTCGCCGGCCCCGCGCCGCCGCCGCTATCTCTCCCCTGTGGGGAGTGGCTTGCCTCCTAGGGTGTTCTGCCCCGCGTCCCTCTCCTCGCGCTCAAGGGCGCCCCTTAGCATCGCCTGCGGGTCTGACCGACCCAGATCCTCAAGGCGCGCCACGCGCTCCCCTAGGGTCTTGCGCCCGCGGGCCTTGCCGGGGGGCGCGCCGCCACAAAACTCCTCAAGATCTGCCACGCGATCATCTAGGTCGTCCAGGTCGCTCTTGTTTTGCTGGGCCATCTCCAGCGCCTCTTCGGCCTTCTCCAAGGCCTCCTCTGCTGTCGCCATGCGCGCAACGGCGTGGGGCGCCCCTATTTTAGCCATGCCCAAAAAACGGGGGCGTTGTGTGGCCAGGCGCGGCTTTTGGCGCGCTTGGCCAAAACCGCCCAGGCCGGCCAGGGTTCATGCCACGCCGGGCGATCGGCACGGCGCGGCGGGGCCGGATGCCGGCGCCGCGGGGAG
>RKSK01000035.1 GCA_007570915.1 Cenarchaeum sp. | reverse complement strand
TCCTCGCGATGACGCAGACGGCCGAGGGCCACGCGCTCCTCGCAGTAGTCATCGGCATGTGCGTGTTCCACACGGCAAACGGCATACGCCTCATGCTCGTCCAGGGCGGCATATGGTCTGGCAGGCCGGGGCGCGCCGACTATCCCTACACGCCGCGCTCGCAGAACGCGCGCAACAAGATTGCGATATACTCGTCGATCGTGCTCGCCGCAGTGGCGATGGTCTATGGCCTCACGGTGATGTTTGGTGAGTGAGCGTTGAGGGAGAGCCTGATAATACGCATCCACTACGCGACGGCCCTGGCCGCCGTGGCCCTCGTCGCGGTCCACGTGCTGGTTCGCGTGACGCAGGGGTTCGCCGAGTCCCTCGAGTACGAGAGCGTCGTGGCCAACTACCGCTTCCTGCCGTACGCCGGCCTGCTCGAGATCATACTGGTCCTGCTCTCGGTCCACGGCTTTAACGGCCTGCGCGTCATACTCCTCGAGCTGCGCCAGGGCCGCAGGTACGAGAGGGCAGTCACGTTCGCGTGCGTGGCCGCGGCGGTCGCCGTCATCGCGTACGGCTCGCGGACGATAATACTGATGAACATGGGGGCCGCCTAGCGATGGCCGCGGTCCCCCCTCCAGAGGCCGCGCGGGAGCGCGTCACGCCACCGCATACGGCCGTACATTGTCAGCGGCGAGGCCGACATTGCGCCGGGCACGCGCGAGACGCCGCAGACGCCCGAGGAGGTCGAGCGCTACATCCAGTTTGCCGGCTGCATAAAGTGCGGCCTGTGCAACTCGGCGTGCCCGACAATGGCGACTGACACGCAGTTTATCGGGCCGCAGTCCCTCGCGCAGGCGTACCGCTATGTCGCCGACACGCGCGACCACGGAAAGGACGAGCGCCTGAGGATCATCGACGACTCGCACGGCATATGGAGGTGCCACTATGCGGGGTCGTGCAGCAAGGTCTGCCCAAAGGGCGTCGACCCCGCGATGGGGATACAGCTGCTAAAGGGCCACATGCTCGGCTTTAGGTAGGGTCGCGCGGCGGCGCGTCTATTGCCTCGATGTGGGACTCTACGATGTCCATGCCGTCCATGGTGATGGTCTGCTTCATCGCGGCGCCCTCGGGGTGGGCCTGGCTGATGCCGTCGAGGGTGATGTACTTGACGTACGTGTGCCTGGCCATGGCGCGCTATGCCCCCTTGCCTTCGGGCTGCGCGGCTCCCTGCCCTTCTGGCTGCGCGGCGCCGGGCTGCGCGGCTCCCTGCCCTTCTGGCTGCGCGGCGCCGGGCTGCGCGGCTCCCTGCCCTTCGGGCTGCGCGGCGCCATCCTTTGGCGGCTTGGGGCTGCTGTTCACCTGGTTATTGATCTGCTCGGCCATAAAGTGGTTGGAGACGTTGACCGTGACGTTGTCGACGGAGTCTATCTTGAGGAGGTTGTCGTGGATGTCCTGGCATATCTTGAAGCCAAAGACGGCGGGGCAAAAGGGGCTCGTCAGGTGGAGGTCGACCTTGACGTCGCTGCCCTCGATGTCGACGTTGTCGATCAGCTCGAGGTCCGTTATGGACGTGTTGATCTCGGGGTCGACGATCTTTGAGAGCTCGTCAAAGATCCTCACGCGAAGCTGCCTCGTCTCCTGCGACACGCGCGCGCCCCGCCGCTGCCGCTATATATAACCACTGTGCGGGGCCGCGCGTGTACCGCGCAAGGCTCGGAGGGGCCCTCGACGGGGCCGCGGCCCCCTACGTCACGTCCATAGACGACGACGCGGCGATCCTCAGGCACGACGTCCTGGGCAGCATGGCCCACGCCATCATGCTCCACGACCGGCGCCTAGTCTCGCGGGCCGACGCGGCGGCCGTGCTTCGCGCGCTCTCGGGGATCGACGCCGCGGCCCTCCTGGGGGGCGACCGCAGGGGGGCCGAGGACGTCCACGAGCTCGTCGAGGCCGAGGTGGCCAGGCGCGCCGGGGCCAGGGCCGGCGGGCGCATGCACACGGGGCGCTCGCGCAACGACCAGGTCTCCCTGGACATACGGCTCAAGCTGCGCGAGGACATCAACGGCGTCTGCTCGCTGGCCATAGACCTCGCCGAGCAGCTGCTCAAGGCGGCCAGGGCCCACAGGCGGACCGTCATGCCGCTCTACACGCACATGCAGCAGGCCCAGTACGGGACGCTCTCGCACTATATGCTCGCGCACTCCGACGCGCTCATGCGCGACGTCGAGCGCCTCACCTCGGCGTACTCGCGCATAGACCGCTGCCCCCTCGGGGCCGCGGCCGTGGGCGGGACCAGCCTGAACATTGACAGGCGGCAGGTCGCCGCTCTGCTCGGGTTTGGCGGGATTGTGGAGAACTCGCTTGACGCGACGGGCGCGCGCGACCACGTCGCCGAGTACGTCTCGGCAATAGCCATAATGATGTCCGGCCTAAGCAGGCTCGCCGAGGACATCGCCACGTGGTCGACGGCCGAGTTTGGGTTTGTCGAGCTCGACGCGGCCGTCTCGTCGCCTTCTAGCGTCATGCCGCAGAAAAAAAACCCCGACGTGCTCGAGCTCACGCGCGGCAAGGCCGCCGCGTCGATCGGCGACCTAGTCGCCGCGCTCGCCGCCACAAAGGGCCTCGCGTCGGGATACTCGCGCGACCTGCAGGAGGCAAAGCTGCCTGCGTGGGCAGCGACGCGCCGCGCGACGGGAGCGCTTGCCGTCATGCGCGCGGCCGTCTCGGGAATGGGCGTCAACGCCGCGCGCATGGCGGAGGCCGCCGAGTCGGGCCACCTCGACGCCATGGAGGTCGCCGAGATGCTCGTCGCCGGCGGGGACGTCCCGTTCAGGGAGGCCCACGGCGCAGTCGCGCGCCTCGTCACGTCGGCCCACGCCGCCGGATCGCGCATCGCCGACCTCGGGGACGGCGAGGTCGAGGCCGCGCTGCGCGGCACGTCGATCACGCGCGAGGCCCTCGGCGCGGCCATGTCGCGCCTCGGATCCGAGGCCGCGCTGCGCAGGCGCGGCTCGATGGGGTCGGCCGGCTATGCCGAGCAGTCAAGGATGGTCCGCTCGAGGCTGCGCGGCCTGCATGCGCACCGGCGGGCGGTCGCGCTGCGCAGGGAGGCGGTCGAGAGGGCGTACGGCGCAGTCGAGGCGAGGGCCGCGGCGATCATGGGCAGGCGCGGCGGGCCCCGGCGGGGGCGCGCCGGCAAAGGCCTCGCCGGCGGGGCGGGGCCGCGGCCGGGCCGCCCCCGCGCCCCCTAGTGGAGCCACCGCGGCAGGAACGACAGGGCCCTGGCCACCGAGAGGCGGCCGGGGCCGGTGACGATGAGGAGCAGCGCGGCGGCAAAGAGCACGAGGTCGTGCTCGTACCCAGACTCGTCGCCCATGCCGGCGAACGAGGCAAACCCCCTGACCACTATCATCGCGGCGAGCATGATTATGGCGATTATCGAGGCCGATATGCGGCTCAGCACGCCGGCCACGAGCAGTATGCCCGGGACAAACTCGCCGAGCGCTATCACAAGGGCAAACTCGGGCGTTATTCCAAAGGAGGACATCCAGCCCGCAAAGCCCTCGTTGCCAAACTTGCCAAACCCGTGGACGATAAAGGTGACCCCAACGACGGCGCTCAGCCCTCGTATAGCCGCCTCCGTGAGGAGCCCCGTCCTTGCCTCGGCCGTCGCCACGCGCGCGGGCCCGGATCGACGGTATTTAACTCAATCGCGGATCCCGAGGCGCCACGCCGCGGGGCTCGTGGGCCGTTAATATAGCGCTGCCCGCCGCGCGGGGGGCATGGGGGGCGGGCAGCGCTATATTAACGGCCCACGAG
>RKSK01000145.1 GCA_007570915.1 Cenarchaeum sp. | reverse complement strand
GGGGGCCGCGCGCGCGGGCCTGCCCGCGACTGCCTCGCACGAGGTCTCCGGCGCGTACGGCCTCGAGATACGCGCGACGACGGCGGCGATGAACGCGAGCGTCCTGCCGACGGCCGCGCGCGTCGCAGGCCACGTAGAGCGCGCGATCAGGGACCTTGGCGTGGGCGCGCCGCTGATGATAATGCGCGGCGACGGCGGGGTGACCAGCATGGAGACGTTCCGGACGCGGCCCATACTCACGGTTCTCTCGGGTCCTGCCGCGAGCGTCGCCGGCGCGCTGCTGCACCTGCGCGTGGCCGACGGCATATTCATCGAGGTCGGCGGGACGAGCACGAACATATGCGTCATACGCGCGGGCCGGCCCGAGGTCCGCTATGTCACGATACAGGGCAGGCCGACGTGCGTGAGGTCGCTGGACGTGCGCGTCGTCGGCTCGGCCGGCGGCAGCATGGTCAGGCGCCACCCGCGCGGCAAGTGGACCGCCGGCCCGCGCAGCGCGCACATTGCGGGCCTGCGCTACGCGTGCCACGCCGACGCCGCCGAGCTGCGGGCCGGCGAGCTCACCCACGTGCGGCCCACGCCCAACGACGAGGGCGAGTACGCCGCGATAAGGTGCGAGGGGGGGACGTACGCGATAACAAACACGTGCGCGGCCAACGCGCTCGGCATGGTCCCCGAGGGCGACTATGCGCGCTCGGGCCAGGAGGCCGCGCGCGCGGCCATGGAGCTGCTCGGCGCGCAGTCGGGCACGCCATACTCGGAGGTCGCGAGGTCCATCATACAGACGTCGTCCTTTGGGATAACAAAGGAGGTCAGCCGCATAATGAAGGAGTACTCGATGGACAGGCGCGCGACGAGCGTGATCGGGGCCGGCGGCGGCGCGTCGGTCCTGGCGCCCTTTGTCGCAAAGCAGCTCGGCCTCGGGTACAGGCGGGCAGAGAACGCCGAGGTGATCTCGTCTATAGGCGCCGCCTCGTCGATGCTGCAGGAGGCCGCCGAGGTCTCGATGGCGAGCCCGACGCCGGAGGCCATACACGGGGCGTGCAGGGCGGCCCACTCTGCCCTCGTCGCCCGCGGGGCCGTCCCCGAGTCCGTCATTGTCGACACGGAGCACGACGCCGAGCGCGGGATACTGCGCGTGAGCGCGACGGGAAGCGTCGAGCTCGACTCGGCAGGCCCGCCGCACTCGGTCTTTACGCTCGAGGAGGCGCGCTCGAGGGCCGCCGAGGTCATGCGCCTGCCGGCCGGCCTCGTCGACCTGACCTTCGAGTCGGACAGCTACATGGTCTTCACGGGCCGCGCGCGCAAGAGGCGCGTCCTGGGCACGAGGGTCCAGAGGCGCGCCCTCGTCCTTGACAGGTACGGCCGCGCCAAGCTGTCCCTCGGCGACGCCGTCGTCCTGCAGGGGGGCCGCAACTCTATACTGGAGGAGCTCGCCGAGCTCCACTCTAGGCGGCCCTCGCCGGTCGCCGCGCGCACGTACCTCGTCGACGACATGAGGCTGGTCGACTATTCTGCCCTCACCGACGGCGCGAGGGTCCTTGACGCGGCGCGCTCGGAGCTCGGCGACGCGCGCGCGGCCGTCATCGTCGAGGCCTAGCGGCCGCGCGCCTGCGATCAGAAAAGGATCGCCCGGGCCGGCCCGCCGCGCAGCCCTGCGCAGGATCCGCCTTGAATGCGGCCTCCCCCCGCGATCGTGCCAACAGGGGTGACGCCCCCCTGGATCGCGACAGCGGGGTCGGCTGCAACGCCCTGGACGTGCGCCTGGGGGGCACCACGCACGAGTTTCCGGCCCCGTGCGCCGGCCATGCCGGCCATGGAGCCGGCCGCACCGCAGGCGTGCGCACAAGGGCAGGCCCGCTCAACCGCCGCCGCGCCTCGCGCGCCCCCGCGTCCATGGCAAGCCGCGCCACGCGTGACAGGATCGCCGCCCGAATTCGCCGTGCCAAGCGAACGCGCCGCCACGCGGCGACTGCGATCACCGCGTGCATGCCGAAGGCCTCACTGACGCCGGCCCGTGAGCCTGCCACGCCCCGCAGGACGGCCTGCCGACGGACATAATTAGCGGCGCCGCCTATCGGCGGCCGCGAGCCGATCACGCCAAACGTTCCAGAGATCTTGCCCGGAACTCCGCGGCGGCCTAGCTCGAACACATGCACGAACGCAGCGCCCGCTACCCCCCCACGATCCGCGGCGCGAAGCCCCCACAGGCACACATGCGACTCGCAGCGCCCCCCGCCCCCCCGGCGCACTCCTCAAGGGGTCCGGCGGGCAAGGCGCCGCCGCACGCGAACTCGAGCGCAACGTCCGGCTTCCCCGTCGGCTCCAAGCCCGTCTGCAGCGAGGGCCGGCCGGACATGCTAGGCGCGGCGTAACGCCCTCCATGAGCCCGCCTGCCCGCAAAGCCGGCGTGGGGGCCTGTCCCAGCCAGACGCCTTTGGCAAAACCACGACATTGAAGGGGATCAGATCCGCGTAAAGCCCCATGATCTCGCCATGTCGCTGCCCTCCGGCGCCGTGGTGGGTTTCACGGCAAGGCCCGACATGGTTGCGTTGATCAGCCGTCGGTCCGAAGCACGCCAGAGGCACACGGCGGTTGGCGTGGGGGGAACGCGTGGCTGCACGACCCGGCGTGCTCAATCCCGGCAAGATCCCCCGCTCCGCAAAAACGACCAACCTCAAGTCTTGGAACGCGGGGTTGGACATCCCGTTGTGCTAGTGGTCAAGTTCGGACAGCGCCCGTGCTCACAAGGCGGTTCGCGACTGCCGGGCCGGGCGATGCGCCAACCCGGAGACGCGTTCGCGGGGGCTAGCCCGGCAGGGACGCGCATTATGGGAACTTTCGCTTTCCGGCGGCGCTCTTCTTGGATTTTTTGGGCAGTTTTTTTTCATACAGGAAAAAGGTCGTGAAGTTTTCTGCCTTATCCGCAACGGGGTCAAGAATGACCGGAACGCCGTGGTGCTTGGCTGCGTCTGCGTCACAAACTGCCGCAGTGTATAAAAGGCCCAGATCCTTGACAAGCTTCACTGCCGCTGACGTGTCCGAGATCTTTTTGTCGTTAAACGTGTCTGTCATGGTTATGCCCTTGTGGGCCTTGGAGAATTTTTTGCATTGGTCAAGCGCAGGCTGTTTGGAGTACACCACCCTGACCTCTTCTAAACGCCCAAAAGACGCAAGCACTAGGCGTATCCTTAGCCTATGTGTCTTTGTGCGGGACAGGCCCATCTCGTTTGCCAGATCCTTGACGGTTTTGCCGTCCTCCTTGACGTCTCCAACGATGACATTGTTCACGGGAACCAGCGCGCCGGTCGCCTTGCCCTCAAGCACCGACACAAAGCACATGCGGATAGACTCACACACCAGGATCTTGACCGACTTGGCAAAGAGCTTCCTGGCGGCTTTGTCGCTATAGCTCTCCGGCCCCCCGATTCTGGCGATCACGTCTGTGGCGCCGTTGCGCATTGTAGCGCAGACCGCCCTGGGGGCTATAAGAGGATTGGCAGATCAGGCGACGTTGCGCGCGCCGGCGGGCGCGGGAACGGGGCCCCGATCGCGGGCGCCCTGTGCGCCGCCGGCGGCAAAAGGCGCCATCTCCACGACCGCGCCTTCCTGCGCCCGTGCCTGCGAGGAGGGCCGCGCCTTGGCGGGGTCATTTGCCCGGGCAACCCGGCATCCCCCCCCCCCCCGACCCGCGCCTAGTCGGCCCCGCCTCGCCCGGAGAGCCCAGTGGTGGGGCAGGCGCCCAAAAGCATGCGCGCGCGCGAGCTGGCCAGATCTAGCGTTCACGCGGCAATGGCGAGTCTTCCGGGCGCAAGAGCGTCTCGTCCTGCATTCCCACGACAACGTCACGCACGGCGTTATCATGCATGACATCGTGCCGGATGGCTCCCATCTGCTCCCTTGTCGGCCTCTTTCCCGTAGACTCGATGCGACCGGCAAGGTAACCCTGCATGTAGCAGAGCGTCTCTACTGCGCCGTTGGACCTGTTGATGATGGGAAACATTGGGCAGTCCGGCGGATTGTCGCGGATCCTGGCGGCATACGCCTTTGTCTCCCGTATCGCGCCCTCAAAGGTGCCTTCAGGCGGCGCCCTCGGGCGCCTCTCCGCCAAGTTGGTCTTGGCCATGCCTCCCACGCCTGCGGGGAGGACTATTTAATGCTTGAGCGGCCTCCGCGAACCTGTGCGCGCGGGGCGCCCCACGCTTATTAACCCGGGGAGGGGTGACCGGGGCGTGCCTCCTGAGGAGTTTGAGAACGTGTTTGCCCCGTTCGTCAGGGAAAAGTCCCTGAACGCGGAGCAAATCTTGCTGGGAATACGGGCGGGGGCCATCCTCCCCGAAAGCCTGCCCTCTGATGCGCAAAGGGCGGTGGACGCAGAGCTGAAGAGGCGCACAAGGGATCAGGCGACGCGCTCCATGCTCCCTGTGCTCCTTGGAACCCTGGGAGAGACAAAACACAAGACGCGCCTCCAAAGTTACCTGTTTCTTGCAGACAGGGAGCTTGCCCGAAGACGGGGCCGCGAGCCGGCCAGGCCTGTGTATGACTGGAAACCACACCCGCACGGCCCGTTCAGCGAAAGCCTTGACACCTGCATCGAGGAGGCCATCGCCGACAGGACGGTAGAGGAATTCACAGTTCGCGAGAACGGCAAGGACGAGGGCGTCGGGTACCGACTGACAGGCGGGGGAAGGGAAAAATTCAGCACAATGACGCAAACGCTAGAAGGGGCGTCTCTGCTCATTCGAGACCTGCTTGCACGGTTCCAGGGGGACTCCACGGAGCGCCCGCTACTGGAGTTTGTGCATGGGGCTCACCCCGAATACGCCACAAAGGGCGCGGCTCGCGACAAGCTCAACAGGCCACTGGATGCGGCCTAGCCACGCCAGGGCGCGATCCTGGTTAACCATGGCATCCCTGACAACGAGATCCTTACGCTGCTTGCGGACTATGGCCAGCGGTATGCCGCAAAGCTTACGCTGGGCGGCATGACCTACTTTCCCCAAGCCTGCGTCGGGGAACCTGAAGCCATTGGAATGGCCGGGCATCGGCCAACCCTCGCGCCCAGGGGAAAACGCCGAGAAACGGCCTCTTGCCCCAGCAAGATGATCCTCATGAACCCGCTCCAAAAGCTGCGCGCCCCTAGGCAATAAAGGCCAAGGCGTGGGTTGAAAATAGCTGATCCACAGATTCGCACAAGCCAAACGGTGCGTTTTTAGATCACCCCCTATCCTGCCGCGCGTGGATGTCGAGACACGCAGGTGCCCAAGGGCCCGCTCGGGCAGATATGGGACGAGCGCGTCCGCGACTACATAGAGGAGCCTCCCCGACACGTCCAGCTCTACCTTGACTATCGCGAGCAGTACCACAAAAAGATCTGCTCAAAACGCACGCATGCCCGGCAGGCAAGGCGCAAGTGCGCCCTCCTCATCCCCGGCTTTACCGAGCAGCACTGTCGCCACATAGACCTTGCGTTTGCCTCAAAGTACCGCGCGGTGATACGGAGGCGCCACGAGTCGCACCCCTTCATGCAGCGTATCCTGCTAAACATGGAGCTCGAGCGCAGGCGCAAGGAAGGAGAGCGTGGCGGGCAGGGCGGCAAGGCTCGCCGGCACGACGCGCGCGGGGAACGGCGCGCCGCACCCCCCTGGTGGCCGCGCCAGGCCACCGGGGCGCGCCGGATCCCGCGGCGGCCGCACACGGGCAAGGAACGGGTCCCGGCGCGGCCGGGGAGGCCGCGCGGGGGGCACCACACACGGCACGCGGCCCCGGGGCTCAAGTGGTGGGCCGGGAGAGATTCGAACTCTCGACCACTGCCGTGTCGAGGCAGTATCCTAACCAACTAGACCACCGGCCCGCCGCGCGCGCGGCTCGCGCGCGGGAGGTATTAACGCCTTGCGGCGGGTTCTGCCGCATGAGTTAAAGGCCTCCCCGCGCGGCCCGCGGCCGCGATGGGCGCGGCGCTGGGCGAGGCCGACAGGCGGGGGCTGTACCGCGCGATCCGCACGAGGCGCGACGTGAGGTCGCACTTTGTGCGCCGGCCCATAGCCGACGGGGCCCTGGCCAGGGTGCTCGACGCCGCGCACCACGCGCCGTCAGTCGGCTACTCGCAACCCTGGGACTTTGTCCTGGTCCGCGACGCGGCCGTGCGCAGGAGGGTCAAGGAGTCATTCGAGGCCGCGCGCGCGGCCGCCGCCTCCGAGCTCGAGGGAGAGCGGCGCCGCGCCTACGAGTCGCTCAAGCTAGAGGGGATCCTAGAGTCCGACCTGAACATCTGCGTGACGTACGACGCGGCGAGGTCCGGCCCGTTCGTCATCGGCCGCTCGAGCATGCCCGAGGCCGGCGCGTACAGCGTCTGCTGCGCGGTCCAAAACCTGTGGCTCGCCGCGCGCGCCGAGGGGATCGGCGTCGGCTGGGTCAGCATACTCTCGCGCGGCGACCTGCGCGGGGCGCTCGGCCTGCCGGGCGGGATAGAGCCCGTCGCGTACCTCTGCCTGGGCCACGTCGACGAGTTTGCCGAACGGCCCGACCTCGAGGAGGCCGGCTGGCTTGCGCGCGTGCCCCTGCGCGACGTGGTCCACTATGGGGGGTGGGGGGCTCGCGCGCAAGCCCGCCGGCC
>RKSK01000215.1 GCA_007570915.1 Cenarchaeum sp. | reverse complement strand
CCCGCCCTGGAGTCCTTGACGACCAGGCTCCACTCCCCGCTGATCTCCTTGCCCACGAGGGACGACGTCACGGTCCCCGAGTACGTCGCGTCGATGTTGTCTGCGCTGTGGCCGGCCCTGTTGTGGAGCGTGACGGGGCTGCCGCCGGGCGGGACGAGGCTTACCGTCAGGTGGCCCCTGTACGTGTGCGAGATGTCCACGGACACGGAGACCGACGTGGCCGTGCCGCTGTGCCTCACCCCGATCGCGGACGTGAGCGAGCCGGACCCGTCGGGCACGCCCTCGCCCGAGACGCGCGTGTGGGCCAGCGCGTGTGCCACGGGGCTCGGCGCGCCCGGCGTCGGGCATATGGAGGTGCGCGCGTGGGAAGAGTAGCCGACGGCCAGCAGCGCGGGCTCGCCGGCCTCCTCCGGGCCCGCCGCGGAAAAGTGCGCGCCGGTGAGGGTCACCGGCGAGGACAGCTCGAGCTGGCGCGGGTCGCCCCACGGCGCGGCGACCTTGTGTATGGACGAGCCCTCGCGAAACGCGAAGACCGCGCCGTCGACTGCCATGGCCTCGAGCATGACGCGCCTCACCGGCGCGGCGGGCAGGCCCGGCGAGAACGACGCGGGCCGGTCGACGCGGTCGTGCGTGAAGGACATCTCGCGCCAGTCTGTTATGTCCCCGCGCGCGGGGTCCGGGCGCGTGGCTCCCGCCGGCGTCGAGCCGGGCAGGAGGGCGACCGTCCGCGCCGCGCCGGTGGCCTGCCCGTCGTACGGCGTGACCGTGATCGTGTCGCCCGTGCCGAACTTGTCGCTGGGCGTGTAGACAATCCTGGAGACTGACTCGGAGAGGCGCTCGCTCGTGCTAACCGTGCCGCGGTGCGTGCCGGTTACCGTGAACGAGATCGAGTCCCTCTGCGCGTCTGTCCCCGCGAGGCGCACGGCCGACGGGGCCGACGGGTCGACGACCACCGTCCTGGTCGACACCGACGGGGCGGTGTTCGACGGGGTCGCCGTGAGCGCGTGCGTGCTGGCCAGCGCGAACGGCTGCGTCGGCCTTTCGCCCAGTTTTGAGGCGCTGACGGTGACTGTGTACGTGCCGGCGGCCGGCGTAAAGTAGGCGAACTCCACGGACTGGCGGGCCGAGTCACTCACGTGGTGGTGCGTGGACGACGTCCCCTTCTGAACCGAGAGGTTTAGGTTGGCGAGCTTTGGCGGGGCGAGCTGCAGCGCGGTGATCTCCGTCGCGTTGCGGCTGCCAAGCTTGTCTGGGGCTATGGACCCCTTTGGGTGGGAGATCCACGAGAGCACCACCTTGGCCGGCTTTGTCGCGTCGGTGACGCGGAACGTGTACGTCTTGCGGTCGGATGCCGAGGCGAGGTGGTCGCCGACAACGTGCCCCGCCGTCGTGGCGTACCTGATCGAATCCTTCACGTTGAGGACGCCAAGGCCGACGTGGTTGAGGAGCGTCACGTCGCGGTCCGACGCCGCCGCCGACGTCAGCTGCCTGGCGTGCGAGCAGTAGCTGGAGCTGTCGGACGCCTCGTACATGGACGCGGTGCACTTGCCGACTCCCTGCCATGAGGCGCCCAGGAGGAGCGCAGCCTTCACCTCCACGGGCGTCATGGTCGGCCTCGCCTCCAGGAGCAGGGCCGCGGCGGCGGCCACCTGCGGGGCTGCTAGGCTTGTACCTCCGTCCGTTCTTTGTTCATAGTTTACCCTATTTTTTAGAATCGCGATGTCAACAGCGGGCGCGGCGATGTCGGGCTTTAAGAGGCCGTTGAGCGACGCGACTGTGCTCTTGGTCGGCCCGCGGCTAGAGTCATAGTACATTGAGAGATTGGTGATCTTGGTGCCGGTGGCGTTGCGGTCCCTAATTCCCCCCACCGCGATCGGGTTGTGAGAGCAGAAGGGACCCTGGATGCTCCCGTATGCCCTGTCGGGGCGGGCCGGGTCTGTTTGGTCTGCTTTGCCGAAGTTGCCGGCTGCGCCGACCACGACCATCCCCTTGGCGACGGACTCGTCTACGATTAGCGCGCCGGTTCCGTCGGCTGCGCAGTCGGGGCGCCCAAAGCTTATGTTCGCAACATGAGCCCCGTTGGCGTGCGCCCAGTCAAGCCCGTTGGCCACGGCCGTCATGAACGCCCCGTCGGTGCCGTGCCCCACCTGGTTCTGTATGATCACGTCAAAGAGCGTGACCCCCGTGGCGATCCCCGCGGGAAAGGCGGTCGTCCCGAACGTGCCGGAAGGCGCGGCCAGCACCCCGGCCACCTGCGTCCCGTGCAGCGCGTCCGTCTTTGTCTTGTCCGGGATCGTGTCCGTCCCTGTCTTTGCCCTGCACCCTGACAGATCCGCGCAGTGCTGGCTCTTGGACACCTTTGGGTTTAGTGCCGGGCTCTCTATGCCACGGTCGAGGACGGCCACGTTCACGCCGCTTCCTGTGAGGACCTTCCCGCCCGACAGCGTGAGGTCTCCCCGCATGGCGTCGATCGTGCCCCTGGCCGTGCCCACCGACGGGCGCAGTAGGGTCTCCCCGTCCCCGATCCTGTGCACGCTCCCATAGGCGGCAAGCTCCGCTATGCGCCCCAGCGGAACCGTCGCCGTCACGAACGAGAGGGACTTTGCCCTGACCACGTTAGTGGCTCCGATCTCGCCTAGGACGCTCACCACCTTGTCCTTGTTCTCGCCCGCGACGGTGTCCGGGTCCCTCCCGTCGTCAGATGTCCTGCCCACGACTATCATCACGTTGCGCGCCGTCGGGGCGTCAGAGGAGCCCGCCGCGCCCGATGCCCCCGCCTTGTCGATCCACCCCTGTATCTGGTCGTAAAAGCCGACGTCGAACTTTGCCGACATGTCGGTGGCCGCCAGCGCGGTGGCCAGGAGGCCCGGCGGATCCTGCACCGCGTGATCGCCCTGGAGAGCCACGGCTGCGGAGAGGGCAAGGATCGCTGCGGCCGCACAGGCCAGCCGCGCCGCTCCTAGAGGGATCACGCGCGAGGCGGCGCGCGGCGCCCCTTTTTAACCTACCCGCCGCGCGAGCCTGGTGAATAAATCCCTCAAATCGTGCCTAAATAGCGAAATTTGAGCAAAAGATCCGCATTTTTTAGCCGAAACGCGCAAGGATCGCGCCTCCGTGGGGGGCGCCGTGAGGGCCAAGGCGGAGCGCAGGCGCACCACGGGTCGCGGCAAGGGCAAGGCCG
>RKSK01000090.1 GCA_007570915.1 Cenarchaeum sp. | reverse complement strand
GCCGCGCCGGCGAGGAGGCCGTGTCGCGCCCGCGCGCGTGGCTGCCATAGTTGAACGCCGCGCAGAGTATCTTTGGCGGCGAGGGTATCGGCGGCAGGAGCTCGCATTCGGCGAGAGCAAGCCCTCCGCCAAGCTCGCCGGCGTGCCGCGAGACCTCCGCGGCCCACCCGCCAAAGAGGAACTCGGTGACCGACGGCGGGACTGGGATCCCCGTCGCGTATCGGATCTCCCCCATCGTGAAGACGCGGTCCCGTGAGACAATCCCGTACGCCTCCTCGCCGCCGGCCCTGATCCTCGCGACCCTCACGCGCGCCTCACCCGTGCGCGCGGACCGCCTGGCGCGGCGCGTCCTTTCTGCAGTACCCGTACCTGACGAGCTGGACCGCCTGGCCCTCGGGCAGCGCGGCCCACGCCGCCTCGACCGTGCCGGCCTCCTCGCGCAGGCTCCCCTCGTCGTACCTGCCGCCCACCATCAGCGGGCCGGGGACGGCGACCGTGATGGCGACGGCCCCGTCGCGCGCGACCCACTGGACCCTCGCGTTGCCCGAGGACATGTCGTCATTGACGTACTCGCCGCGCAGGCCGTCCCCGTCGCGCTCCAGGGCGACGTTGCCGATCCCGATGAGCCAGAGCGCCCCGGCCCCGTCGGCGTCGCCGGCGTCGAGCAGGAGCGTCCCGTCGCCGAGGGCGACTGACCGCTCGCCGAGGCCGCCGGAGGGGTGGTTTTGCAGCGTGACCGAGCGCGGGAGGCCCGACACCCTGGCCTCGCGCGCGCGCCGGACCATGTGGAGGCGCGGGCACGACGCGTCGATCTCGGCGCGGTTTGCCGCCTCTAGCGAGCCGAACGGGGCCGTCGTGTCGGCCCTTGTGAACCCGAGCGAGAGGACAAACTTTCGTATCGCCTGCGGGGCGATGCCGCGCCGGCGCATCCCGGCCAGCGTGGGCAGGCGCGGGTCGTCGTACCACGAGACGGCCCCGCCCTCGATCAGCGGCCGCAGCTCCCTCTTTGAGACGGGCATCCCCTCAAAGTCCAGGCGCGAAAAGACGGCCATCTGCGGCTCGCGCATGTCCATTGCCGCGAGCAGCGACGAGTAGAGCTCGCCGCGCAGCTCGTACTCTTTTGAACGGAACGCGTGCGTCACGCCGTCGAGGCTGTCCTCGACGGCCACGGCAAAGTCATAGCTCGGCCAGACCCTGTGCTCGGCGCCGAGGAGCGGGTGGCGCGCGTCTATTATGCGGAACAGCGCGGGGTCGCGCATGGCCGTGTTCTGCGAGGCCATGTCGCCGCGAAACCTGACGATCGCCGCGCCGGCCCTGTACGACGAGGCCATCTTTTCCCAGCGCTCGCCGTGGTCGGCGGCGCCCCTTGCGCTGCACGCGCACGCCCTCATCGCGCGCCTCCCCCTTGATATCTCCTCCCTTTTGCACGTGCAGACGTACGCGCCGCCGGCCTCTATGAGGGCCCGCCCGCGCGAGAGGAGCTCGCGCATGTCGTCTGACGTGTTTTTCTTGCGCGCAAACTCGAGGCCCAGCCACTCGAGGCCGACGTTTATGGCCGCATAGTACTCGAGGCGCTCGGCCTCGGGGTTTGTGTCGTCCATGCGCAGTATGCACTCGCCGCCGTACATTTTCGCGTACTCGGTGTTTATGACGGCCGCCTTGGCGTGGCCGATGTGCGGGTAGCCGTTGGGCTCTGGCGGAAAGCGCGTCACGACGCGGCCGCGCTCGGCGCCGGCCAGCGGCGGGAGGGGCCCGCGCGACTCGCGCTCGCGCGGGGCCTCCAGGCGCCCGGCGTGCGACGACTCTAGCTCGGCGCGGCGCGCCGACCCCGGCATCGCGTTGACCTCGGCGACGATCCTGGCCACGGCCGGCGCGATCTCGCCGGCCCGCGACCGCAGCGAGGGGACCTCGCCGAGGAGCTTTGATATGACGATCCCGGCGCTCGTCGACCCGTGCTCGAGGGCGTTTTGCAGCGCAATGCCGCGCGCGCGCGACGCCGTCCCCTCGTCCACGTCAGGACCTCCGGTCCACGATGCGCCCCATGAGGGCCACGAGCGCGGCGGCCTGCGGCGTGGCCGAGTGGGGCCGCAGGGCCGCGCGCGCCGCGCCGGCGTGCCTGGCCGCCTCGGCGCGCGCGGCCTCCTCGGCCCCCGAGTCGCGCATCGCCGCGACTGCGCGGCGCAGAGCCGCGGCGCTGGCGCGCGCGTTGCCGAGGCACGCGCGGATCGCGCGCGCGTCGGCCCCGCGCGCGGCGCGCAGCGCGAGCAGTATGGGGAGCGACTTTTTGCCCTCGCGCAGGTCGTTGCCGACGGGCTTTTTTGAGACGCCGGGGTCGCCCATCGCGCCGATGATGTCGTCGGTTATCTGGAAGGCCACGCCGAGGCTGCGCCCAAAGCGCGAGACGGCCCCCACGTCGCGCTCGCGCGCGCCGGCCGATATCGCGCCCATCGCGCACGCGGCCTCGAAGAGCGCCGACGTCTTTTTCTCGACCATCTCGACGTACTCTGCCCTGCCGGGCATGCCGCGCCGCGAGGCCATGGCGATGTCCATCATCTGGCCCTCGCAGACCCTCACGCACGCCGGCGCGAGCGCGCCGAGGAGGCGGGCACGCGTGCGCTCGTCGACCGGCGGCGAGGAGACCTGCGCGAACGCCCCCGAGAAGAGCACGTCGCCGGCGAGTATGGCCACGGGCAGGCCAAACCTGCTGTGGACCGTGCTCACGCCGTGGCGCACGGGGTCGTTGTCCATGATGTCGTCGTGGACGAGCGTAAAGTTGTGGACCATCTCGATCGCCGCGGCCGCCGGCATCGCCGCCGCGCGGCTCCCGCCGAGCATCTCGCAGCACTGGATGGCCAGGTGGGGCCGCAGCCTCTTGCCTCCGCTGGCGATGAGGTGGTGCGCGGCGCGGTAGAGCGCGGGCGGCCGGCCGCGCGAGGCGCGCCGCAGGCGCGCGTTGACGGCCGCGGCGTCGCGCGCGAGCGCGTCGCGCCGGCTCATTCGGGGACCACCCTCCACGCCGAGTCGGCCATGTGCGCGCGCGCGCCCTCGCGCATCGCCTCGCGCACGGCCGGCTCTGCCCACGGGGCCAGCGGGCCGCCCCGCGGCTCCCCGCCGAGGAGCCAGAGCGCGGCGAGCATCCACGGGCAGTAGGAGGCCGCGTCCTCGCGCACCCTTTGCGCCAGGCCGCGCG
>RKSK01000200.1 GCA_007570915.1 Cenarchaeum sp. | reverse complement strand
ACCTAGGGGGGTGGCTTGCGCGGCGGCCTCCGCCATGCCCGGATGCCGTGCACGCCGCAGGCTCCAGCACCAGCAGCATCCGGGACGCCGCCCGCGGGATCCTTCGGCTGTCCCCGCGCGCCCTCCTGCGCGGGCGCATCATCGTCCGCGCGTTGTGCGCCATTAGCGACAGCACAAGGCAAAAGATCCTCACGCGCCCGTCCCTGCCCGACGCTCGTATCCCCGTCTGCCTTGCCATCTTGTAGCCGATCCCGGTCCCCCGCCTGCGCGGGCACGGCGACCCGGCGTCGAACGACGGCTTGCCGGCCGCAAACGCGGCGTGCGCCCCCTCGGGGCCCTCGCCCTCCGGCTTTCTCCTCCTCGCGGCGGCCATCACGTGCGGCGCCTCCCTCCCGCGCCCGCCTGGGATGCGCATCGGCGACACGGCCCACCGGCAGGCCGCCGGGGTCGCAGCTGGGGCGTCCGGGCAGGCCTTCAAGGGCGGCACCACGGCCCGGCGCCCGGACAGCGCGGCCGCCGAGGTCGCCCGTAAGGCGACAGTCCACTGCGCGGCGCGCAGGTGGCCGGGCCTGTAGGGGAAACCGCGTGGCAGCCCTAGCGTCCCGGCACGCCCTGCCCGGCCACCCTGCCGACCGGGCCGGCTTTGTCCCGTTTTGGCCAAGCGCGCCCCTGTTTGCGCCCATGCCCGCGCGCAAAAGTCCACCCCCGTTTTGCGGCGTTTTGGCACACCTGCGTGCGCAAAAAGGCCGCGTGGCGAGGAACGGGCTTTTGCTCGTAGGCATAGCTATGCAACGCCGCCCTGCCATGGCGCGCCTTTAACGCGGGCCGCAAACCGCCCGGGACACTGCGGCGCACATGAGCTTCTGGCCGTTGGCATGGGGATCTTTTTTACTGCCTTCTGTCTATCCGTTCGGCGCGCCCGTACCTTGCGCGGTGCGCAGCCATTTGCCCAAACCTTGCAAGCATCTCGTGAACCTCTTTCTCGGTTATGCCATGATCGATCGCAAATGACGGCTCTTCGTACAGCCGTCCCCCAAAATGCCATATGCCGATAAAGGGCACATATCCCATACCCACGATGTTTTCACAGACGTCCCTTGCGCGATCCTCGTCAAGCTCCTCTTCAGGGTTTGTCCACGGCGCAATGATGTAGAACGTGCCTCCGTCCCCGTACAGCTCTACCAGATCTTTACGATCTTTTGGCATGTCCCCATCATAGAATTTTCCCGTCTCAAGAGAATACGTGCATGGCTTGCCGCGGGGGGCGGTAGAGTTTTTATAAACGTTCCATGCGGTTCTAAACGACACTAGGCCTGCACGGGCTTTTATGGCATCCTTGCCACAAAACCTTCGAGTGGCCATGGCCTGTCAACGGGCGTTTTTTACACGCTCCAGTATTGTGCTCTTGGCCGTATACTCTGGATATGCGCCATAGACGTGGGCTATGAGGGGATCCACCGAGCGGCCATTCTTGAATTTTGCGAGGAGCTCTTTTATGAACACAATGTCTTTTCCAAACGCCCCCTGCAGCTCTTGAAACCTTGCCGTGCCCTTGCTTGTCAGCCTGTAGCCCACGGATGTCGTTCCGCTTGGGGCATAGACTGGAAACGACTCCACCAGGCCACCGTTCATGGCCTTGCGCACATATCTCTCAAGAATCGTGCTGTGCGGGCCAAACTTGTCCGGATGCCATCCGTACATGGTGAATAGCTTTTTTGTCCTTTTAGAGTACAGGCCCATGTCGACTAGAAAGGCGTACTTTTGCAGCCTGGTTCTTCCCCTCACTTCGCCCATTGTGCCAAGCAGGAGGATCAACGCACGCTCGGGGGAGATCGTCTCACGCTTGATCCGCGCGAGCTCGGCTGCAACCGCGTCGTGAACCTCGCGCGGGAGGCTGGACTCCTTAATGTCCCCATAGCGAAGGCCGGCTATGACCTCCTCCACGCCAATGGCGTCCCCGGCGCCCGGGGCAAACGTGTTTTTGAACACTCTCGGTGACAACGCAGGGCGCGCCAGGGAGCCATGATAATAAGGTAACTTGGTTCGGCTCCCCAAGTGCGGGTTCCCGAAATCATTACTAGGCCCGCAGGGGGCGGCCCTGCCCTAGGCATGCGGGTTGGCTGGAATTCCGGCGGCGCCGCTTAAGTTACTGATCATGCCGGGGGCCTGCAATGAGCCTGGCGCCCGGCCGCGGCCGCCGAGGAAGCCGCCGCCCTGGGCGGCTCCCGGGCCCCCAAATTTGGGATCTGTTGCCCCGGGCCCGGGCGGCCTGCCGGGCGCGGCAGCCGCATAGGCATATTACCCCCGCGCCCGGGCCGCCGCGCCAAGGCAGACCGACGTATACAGTGTCGCCCCAGGGGCGGCGGAAAGGGTTTACTCTGCCGCCGTCCTGCCCCCCTAGACGCCAGGCCGGCCCGGGCGGCCGGTTCTTCGATCGATGTCCCCGGCCAAGCCGCCAAACCTGGCGCCGCCCCCCTCGTGGCGGTTTATTGTGTACGCGAGCCCGTCAGCGGCCTGCAAGGCTTCGCCGGACATCGAGTCGGCAAACTCGATGCCCGTGGCGCGCCGCCTGCCGGCCCGGGACCGTGTGGATCGCCCCAATGCCCGGCGATCAAGCGCCCTTTTCATGGCCGGTCGGTGCTTTTTGTATATGTTGCCAGGGACAATGCGAATCGTCATGCCCCCTTTTAGCTCTGCGAGCCGCCCCAGGCAGTCAACAAGAGTCCCCATCGCGCACTCGGCGGTCTTGGCTTCCGTGGCGCGCTTTCCGCGCTTGCGCGTCGCCAGGGCAACGGCTCCAAACGTCACGGCGTCGCTGAACCCACCCCTCCAGGGCATGCGATCACGATCGCTTGCGCTCCCCCGGGCATTGCGGCGCGGCGGCGCGGCCGGGATTTATCATGATCCCCGCAAAAAATGTTCACAATAGGGATCGCTTGCGCCAACCATACCCGCGCGCATGGGTCCGCCCCCCGTTTTGCGGCGTTTTGGTCCGCAAACACGCACAAAAATGCCACGGAGCAAGGTGCGGACCTTTGCGCATCGGCATAGGCGCGTGGCCGCGGGGCTGCCCCCGGGGACCGGAGCGCGCAGGCCGCCGCTACGGTTCCGCTCTCGCGCCCTGCGCGGTGGCGGCGGCAGTCCATGGCAACGTGGGCATGGCCGCCGGGCGGGACAGTGCCGACGCCGCCGTGTTCCGCCCGGCAGCCCCAAAAAGCATGCCCCGCCCGGCACTGCCTGCCGCCCCCGCCGCGCCGGCGGCGCGGGCCGCGAGGCAGGGCGGCGTGCGCAGCTATGCTTTCCTCCCGCTCCCGCCGCGCCGGCGGCGCGCGATGCGGGCCGAGAGGAGGAGCAGCTCCTTGCGGGCAATGGCGCCGAGGATGACGGCGAGCAGGCACCAGGCGGCCGTGTTCGCCGCCGTCCAGCCAAACTCCTCCCAGATGCCGCCGGGCCAGGCCACCGGCGCTCACCGGCAGCGGCCGGCGCCCGGCGCCGCGCCGGGGCGCCGCCCTGCGCCCCCTCCCCCTTGCAGCTCCCCGTTGCCCGCCATGCCCGGAGCCTCGGCGGGCATCCCTAGCGGTAGCGCGGGGACTTTGAGTAGATTAGCGCCGCCACGGCAATGAACAGGACCGCAGAGGCAAGCTTAAACAGCCCGCTGTGGCGCGCGTGCACGGACTCTGCGTCGTCGGGCAGCCTGGCCGGCGGCGGCCCCCCTCCGGGAGCGGCCTGGCCGCCAAAGTGGCGGCGGGCGCGCGGTGAGGGCGGCGGGCGCGCGGCGCCCTCGAGCCGCTGCGCCCCCGGCGCCTGTCCCTGCGGGGCCGCGCGCGCCACGGGCGGCCAGGTCCAAGGCAGGGCGCCCTTGCGGCGACGCTTGCCGCTGTCCCATGCATATCTCGGGAGGCTCTCCGTCACGGCGGGCTCGCGGCCGGGGCGCATATATTACCCTTTGCGGCCGGGGCGCGCCCGGGTTCCCCCTGACGCGCCCGCGAAGCGCGCCGCGCACGGCAAGGCGGCGCTTTTCGCCCGTGCTGTCAGATGTTACGTGCAGCGTGCCAGCTTTTTGCTCTTGCGCAAGCCTTTCTAGGCGCTTGACAGGCAGCGTTGTGGCATGCTTGGTAATCTGGGTCGGGGCAGGGCCCCCTGGCGCATTGCCGCGCTCTTGGCCACAGCCCCAAACAGGGCAACGCCACAGTCGCTCACTGCGCCCACAATCCCCCGCATGGTGGACGCCTTTTCGTCCGTGCCTGCGGTTCCGGGCGGTGACGCGCCGCGGTTATGCGTGATGCCTGGCGCATGGAGCTCCCATCCTGACGGATCAGACTTTGGGGCGAGCTTGAGCTTCAACTTTTGAGTTTTTTCCCCAAGCTCGCCAGGGGCCGCAGGGCTTCCCGCAGCGCCCGCCAGCACAAAGTGCTCTACCTCGCCCTCTATGCCAGGCCTGTTGCCCGGCTCGTCAATGTGTGCCGTCTTTTCTGACATGGGCTCTCGCGCTCCTGATCCAACATCTGCGATCATGACCGCGGGGGTTTCCCCGGACATTGTGGCTCGGCCGCGCCGCCAGGGTTTATGGAGATCCCGCAAAAAATGTTCACAATAAGGATCGCCTGCGCCAACTAGGCGCGTGATCGCAGGGGCGGCCTTTGGGCAAAAGATCCGGCCCGGGGCGCGCGCGGGCCGGCGGCGCCCTAGGGGCCGCGCCAGGGCGGCGGGCCGCCGAGCGCCCTGGCGGCCGCCGAGGCGAGCAGCGGCGAGGCCGCAAGGGCCGAGAGGAGCACGGGGACGTCCAGGGCGCGCATCGCGAGGCGCGCGAGGCCGCGCTCGGGCGGCGCGGCGTGGCCGGGCAGCAGTGCCGCCACGGCCGCGGACAGGGCGTCGGGGTGGGGCGTGAGGAGGGCCACGGCGCCGGTGAGGTGGACTATGGCGTACGCGGCGTACGCCCCCAGGGCAACGACGAGGGCCGCGCCGCGCGCCGCCGGCCTGCCGCCGGCGCCGGCCACGGCGGCGTCGCACGCGCCAAGCCAGGCGCGGACCGGCGCCGTCGCCGCGAGGGCCGCCCCCGTGGCCCAGGGGGGCGCGCCCACACATCCCAAAAGTGACCCCCGCGCCTGATCCGGGCCAAACAGATCTATAGGGGGACCCTGGCGGGCCGCCGATGCCGCGGCAAAAGGCGGAGCC
>RKSK01000067.1 GCA_007570915.1 Cenarchaeum sp. | reverse complement strand
CTCGGCCTGGGCCACCACGTCCTCTCGTACGAGTCCCTCTTTGGGACGACGCTCGAGGGGGCCCTCGCGGCGCCCTCGAGGCAGTCCTCGTGCGCGATATGCGGCACGCTGCGCCGGCGCGCCCTCGACGTGGCGGCCTCGAGGCTCGGCGCCGACTCTGTCGCCACGGCCCACAACCTCGACGACATGCTCCAGACGACGCTCATCAACATCATGTCCGGCGACGTCGAGAGGATCGCGCGCGAGGACCCCGGCGGCGCGCGCCGCGCCGGCGCGAGGCGGGTAAAGCCGTTCTGCGACATTTACGAGGCCGAGGTCGCGTTCTACGCCTACGCCGAGTCGATCCCCTTCCAGGCCGAGTCGTGCCCGCACATGGCCGAGGGGATACGGACCGAGGTCCGCGAGTTTCTCAACGGCCTCGAGGCCCGCCACAGCGGCATAAAGAACTCGATGCGCCGCTCGGCCGCCGAGATCGCCGCGCGCCTGCGCGAGGGGAGCCGCGCGGGGCCGGCCTCGCCGTGCGGCCGCTGCGGCGCCCCGTGCACGGGCCGGACCTGCTCGGCGTGCCTGACGCTCGGGGCCCTGCGGGGGGCCGGCCCCACGCCTGCGCGCGCGCGGGCCGCGCCCCTAGGCAAATATACCTCCGCGCCGGCGCGCCGCGCGGTAGCAGGGAGGGCCGGGGCGCTAGCCGTGCCCCGTTCTGAAACCGGCTATACGCAGAGGCCAGCAACCGGCGGGTAAATCCCCGGGCGGGCGGAACCCGCCTGGCGGGCGGGCGTGAAGCCACGCCGGGGCGGGTGGTTGCAGCGCAGGGGCCGGCCGAAGGGCCGCACCCCATGCGCGAACCGGCGAAATGGGCCAGGTCCGGGAGGGAGCAGCCCTAAGTCGGAGCATCCACGCTTCCCCGTCAACGTGGTGGATCTTGCGCGCCAGGAGACGGGGCCGCAGGCCCGTGGTGGGGCCGCCGGGCCTGCTACCTACATATTGTCCCCCCCGCGCGCCGGGCGCGCGATGGAACCCGCGGGGGGCTTTGGGCGCCTTGCCTCCGGCGCCGGCGAGGCGCGCGCGACGCTAGAGTCGCTGCGCGCGTTCTGCCTCTCGCTGGGGCCTGACGTCGTCGAGCACGTGCGCATGCACAGGGTGGTCTTTGGCAGGGCCATGGCGATGCGCTGGTTTGCCGACATCTCGTCCGACGGCGGCGCCGTGGCCGTCAGGCTAAACATGGGGAGGCGCGAGGCGGCGCAAGTCGTCACGGTCCGCGCCGGCGGCGACGAGGGGGACGCGCGCGAGGCGATCGCCAAGGCGCACGCGAGGGCCTAGTCCAGTATGTCAAAGGAGCGGAACTCGCCAGTCGGCTCGCCCTCCTCGGCCTCGACGGACCCGACGGACGCGGCGTCAGGCCCGCGCGCGCACCACTCGAGCACGCGCCCCACGGCCTCGGCGTCGCCCTCGACTGTGGCCTCGACCCTGCCGTCGGCGAGGTTGCGCACCCAGCCGACGACGTCGTGCGACGCGGCGACCTTTTGCATCGTCAGGCGGTAGTAGACCCCCTGGACCGTGCCAGACACGTGGACGTGAACCCTCCTCTGGGCCATGCGCGCCGGCGGGGATCCGCGGCCTTAATTAGTCTTGCACGGCGGGCCGCCTCAGCCGCCCTTGAGGAGCATGATGGCGCGCGCGAGCTCGCCGTCGGACTCGGCGAGGGCCTCCTTTGCCCTCTCGGCGTCGACGCCGGCCTGGTCGCAGACGAGCTGCACGTCCTCCTCGGAAAAGACGGGGACCTCCAGCTCGCGTTCGTCGTACGAGTCGGCCGTGACCGTGAATATCTTGCCCTCCTTTGAGGCCATCTCGGAGACCTGCGGCTTGTCTATGACGATCTCCCTCCTGTCCGTCCTTATGAGGACCTCCTGCACGTTGGGCACCTCCTTCATGTCGATGCCCATGCGCTCAAACATCCGGCGCGCCTGCCGGTTGCCGCCCCGCATCATGGCGCGCCCTCTGCCCCGCCGCCGCCTTTTAAACCGTTCCTGACGCGCACGGCGACGCCGCGGTCCAGGGACGTGATGAGGGCGTGCGGGAGCGCGGCGCGGCCCACGGCGATGACGCGGCCACGGCTCACGACGGCGACGTCGGAGGCGGCGCGGACGTCCCTCCCGCAGCGCGTGACGTGCGCGCAAAAGACGGACCGGCCCCGCTCGACGAACGGCGCGGCCTCGTCGCTCACCTCGACGCACGAGCCGGCGAACGCGCGCGACTTGAGGAGCATCTGCGCGAGTCGGACCGAGAGCGCGACGCCGCCGTCGGGCCGCAGCGCGCAGAGGAACTCGCCGGCATGCCAGACGGCCTTGACGCGGCCGTTCTTCCTCGAGCGCTCGAGCTCGACGCCGCGCGGCAGGCGCCTCGAGACGCCCCGCCCAAAGAGCGCGTCGATGGTGTGCCTGACCTTGGCCTCGCCGTCCATGCCGGCGCGGCGGCCGGGTCGGGCCGCTAAATACCATGCAGTCCCGCCCGCGCCCCCGGGGCCCGCCGGCAGGCCTTTAAGGCCCCGCGCGCGCGCGGGCGCGCGATGGCGGGCGCCGAGGCGATGCTGATGTTCGGCGACAGCTCAGGGAACCCGTCACGCGCAAGCGGCGGGTTTGCCGACTCGCCCCACTATATAGTCGGGACTGCCATAATGAACGCGCCCACGGCGCGCCGGATCGACTCGCTTGTGCTCGGCCTGAAAAGGAGGCACCTGGGGGCAGACCCCATGGGGACAGAGCTTCACGGGAACGCCCTCAGAAAGGCGCTATATCGGCGCGCCGGCGACAAGGACGCAGCAGAAATGGCGTTTGGCGCCATGGCCAACGGCATAATCAAGATAGTAGAGACGAACGACATTGTCGTCAACATGGTAATCACGGACAAGGGCAAGCCGGGCAAAAAAGCCGGGTATAAGGGAGTTGTAAGGACGTCATGGTCTTACGCGGCAGACATGTTTTGCCATAGCATGCTTCGCGTTCCGCACGAGACCGTGGGGATTGCCATACTGGACAGGTATGACGGCGCCACAAACAGGGTAGTCGGGAGGGCGGTGTCCCTGGGCCTCTCGCAGCTTGACCTTGTGCGCCATGCCAGGTGCGCGGCCATACCATATCCCATCTTTGTCGACTCTAGGTCCAGCAACCTTGTGCAGCTTGTGGACATGGTAACGTATGTCATGGCGAGGGGCGAGTCAAGCCCGGAAGACGAGGCG
>RKSK01000123.1 GCA_007570915.1 Cenarchaeum sp. | reverse complement strand
GCGGGGGGCTGTGGGCGCGCCGCCGATGCCGCGGGGGGCCGCCCCGCGGCCGCGGAAACGGTTCTGGGCGCCCGAGTCGGCCGCAAGGTTAAAGCGTGGCATTGCGGGGACGGGGCGGCGCGGTGCCAAAACCGGACGGATCGCAGACCGCGGGGGGGACATGAGGCAAAAAAGGACGTGCGTCGAGCTGTGCGCCGGCGGCGGCGGCTCGTCCATCGGCCTAGAGCAGGCGGGGTTTGAGCACACAAGGGTGGTGGAGCGCAACCCCACCTTCTGCGAGACGCTCGAGCGCAACAGGCCAGGGTGGGGCGTGGTCTGCGCGGACCTGGGGGACTTTGACGCGCGCGGGCTAGGAGACGTGGACCTGCTCTCGGGCGGGCTTCCATGCCCACCGTTTTCAATAGCTGGCCAGCAATTGGGATCAGAAGACGAGAGGGACTGCTTTCCAATGGCGCTAAGGATAGTCCGAAAAATCCGGCCCAAGTCGATCATGTTTGAGAACGTTCCCGGCCTGCTACAGCCGAAATTTGAGCTGTACAGAAAGCGCGTAACGGCGCGCCTCGCCAGGCTGGGATACGGGTGCGGGTGGCACCGCGTGGTCTCGTCAGACCTTGGCGTTCCCCAATACCGCCCGCGCACGCTCCTCGTGGGGCTCTTGGGAAGGCGGCCAGAGGAGGGCCCGATGTACAGGCCCCGGAGACAGAAGACCGTCACAGAGGCCATACGGGACATGATGGGGGAGAACGGCTGGCGCGGGCTGGGCCGGTGGTCAAGGCTGGCCAACGGCATCGCGCCGACGGTCACGGGCGGGTCAGAAAGGCACGGGGGGCCGGATCTTGGGCCAACAAGGGCCAGGAAGGCATGGGCACTGATGGGGATTGACGGCATGGGCATCGCCGACGAGCCGCCCGCAAGGGACTTTGTTGGCATGCCCCGCCTGACACTGCGCATGGTGGCCAGGATCCAGTCCTTTCCGGACAGGTGGCGGTTTGCCGGGACAAAGACGGCCGTCCACAGGCAGATTGGAAACGCGCTTCCTGCCCCCGTCGCCAAGGCCGCGGGAATCTTTGTCCGGGGGCAGCTGGACTGAGCGCGCACGGCACGGGCGGCCGTGGGCGCGACGGGCTCCGCGCGGCACGCGACGGGGAGGCGGCCGCGCGCGTGCGCAACCGCATGCGGCTCGCGTACCCTGCTGGGGCTGGGAACGCCGCGCAAGGGCGCCGCTGGGATCCTGCGGAAGCGCCCGGGGCGGGCTCGCACGCGGCTCAGGCGGCGCAGGGAGGGCGGACTGGCCGTCGTCCGCGCCTTGCGCCAGGCTCCTCAAGATCATGGGAAAGTTATTCCTGTCGCTCGTCACGCCCGAGAGGACGCGATACATGATCGCGCCGCCGCAGGCACCGTGTACCGCATCTCTAGCGTCCGCAGGTTCATGCGCGCCGCCGGGCTTTCGCCCATGGTGACGCGCTTGCCCCCGCCGCTCGGAGCTCGCGCGGCGCGTGGAGCCCGGGCGCGGCGGGCCCCGCGTCGGCCTGGCGCCCGCCTGCCCGCGCGGCCCCGGCGCGTGGACGGCCGAGCCGGCGCGGACACGCGCGCGAAATGCGGCGCTGCTGCCCGGCGAGTCAGGGACGCTCCTGCGCGCTATGTTGTCAAAGTTAAGCATGAACCTAATGCCGGTGGCTGCCCGGCGAGTCCGGGACGCTCCTGCGCGCTATGGGCACGCCATAGTGCGCGGCGGCGTCCTCGCAGATTGCCGCGATACATGGAACCCCATCTTGCCCGCGCGCCCTGCCGCCGTCTCGGCGTTGAGCGGGACCGGGCTGCCCTGGGCGGCCGAGGCCGGCAGCCGGGATGGCGGGTCTGCGGTTCCTGCCCGCCTTTGGCGCCCGCGGGCGCCCCCGGCCCCGCCAGCCGCGCCCGGGCGGCGCCCTGCCGGCGGCGGGGGGCGCGTGCAGGGATAATATACTCCACCGCGGCGCGCCCGCGGCACCATGGTCAAGGCGTGGTTCCACGTGCTCTGCCGCGACGAGGACGACAAGGAGGGCCTGCGCGCGCCTCAAGGCCCTCATGCACGACTGCAAGGTGTCCGACGCCGAGCCGACCGCGGCGTACAACCACGTCGGCGAGCGCGACTTTGACGACGAGGACGAGGCCATCGCCCGCATGGACGAGCTCATCAGGCTTGCCGGCAGGGACGCTATCGACATATCCGTGAGGATAAAGCACCATGGGTGAGGCGCGTGGCCCGCCTAGTGTCCATCGTGGTAGTCTATCCTGTCGGCACCGGGCTCAAGAGCGTGGTGCAGGTGCTCGAGGACGTGTTTAACGCCGAGCTAGACATAAGCGACCATTCAAGCGCCGGCGGCGCCTACGCGTGCGCCATCGACGCCCAGCAGGTACAGGATGGCGTAGTTTAGCGACGCGTCGGGTCGGCGGCGCCTACGCGTGCGTCATCGACGTCCAGCTGCCCGACGCCTTTGCGATCCACGCGGCGAAGCGGAGGCTGGAGGAGGCGCTGCCCAACGTGCGCATAAAGATGATGGAGCGGTTTCGGGAGTCCCTGTGGGCGCGCCACCGCTGGGGCGTCGCCGTCGGGATCGGCGCGGGCCTCGCCGTGGCGCTCATAGTCGAGCTGCTCCGTCCGCTGGCCGCGCGCCTGCGCGAGGCGCTCGGCTAGCCGCGCGACGCTGCGCCCTCCCGGCCCGCCCGGCGGCCGGCGGGCTGCCGGACCCCCCCAATAGGCCAGTTTGGGCCGCGCGGGACCGGCGTGGGGGCTCCAGGGGGCAGGCATGTGGGCCGGCCGGGATCTGCTGGCCGCCTGGCGCTTCGGCCGCCCGGGGGCGGGCCTTTTGGCCCAAAGCCCGGCCTCCGCCCGCGCCGCGCCTCGCCTCGCAACGGAGTCCAAAGGCGGGGCTTCGTTGCCTCAATAGGCACGATTTTTGGCAGGTTTGGCCGTTTTCGCGCCCGCCGCGCGGTGTGGCACGGCCCGCCGCCCGGGGCGCGGGTCCAACACCTTTCACCACAAGCGCCGCACACTCAATACGCGTTTCAGTTTGCATGTGCGGATATTGTGGTAAAAGGTTTTGGATCCGCGCCCAGGGCGGCGGGCCGAGCCACACCGCGCGGCGGGCGCGAAAACGGCCAAACCTGCCAAAAATCGTGCCGATTTATGCAACGAAGCCCATGCTGCGGGTACGAAAGTATGAGGGAGACCGAGATTGCCATCTAGTATCCCACGTTTACAGAC
>RKSK01000174.1 GCA_007570915.1 Cenarchaeum sp. | reverse complement strand
GCCGCCAGGGCGCGCACCGTTGTCCCCTTCAACGCCCAATCGGGCCAATCCAAAGTATTTATCCATTGTGGGGGACCATAGTTGACCCAACGGGCCAAATTCTGCGCACCTAGGCGAGCACGCTGACGGCGTAGAGCGTGGCCATCCCTGCCCCCGCGCCCGCCAGGACGGGCGCGCCGGAGAGCGATATGCCCTCGGAGCGCATCCACGAGGCCATCGAGGCGATTACCTGGGCCACGGCGCCTGCGGCGGCGGCCAGGAGGACCGCCGCGGACACGGGCGAGAAGGCCAGGGCGCCGGCGGCCGTGCCTGCCATCACGGGCAGGCCCGCCAGGGCCGCCAGGCCGGCCAGGCCGGCCAGGCCGACCCTCGAGCGGGCCACGGGCGCCGCGATTGCCAGGCCCTCGGTCACGTTGTGGAGGGCAAGGCCGACTATGAGCGTGGAGGCAAAGGCGGCCTGCCCGAGGGCCGCGGCGGCCCCGATGGCCAGGCCCTCGCCGAGGTTGTGCATGCCGATTCCCGCGGCCACGAGGACGGCGATGGCGACAGGCGCCTGCGCGCCGGCGCGGCGCATCGCCGACGACGCCCACTGCATCGCCAGGAACACGAGGGCCGCGGCCGTGGCCGCCATGAGCGTGCCGTTGTAGGCCGAGTCCAGGCCCCACTCGGCTGACACCTCGAGGGACTCGCGCATCGTGTCGGCGGCGACAAAGGCCAGCAGGCCCACGGCGAAGGCGAGGATCGCCGCGCGCGCGCCGGAGCGCAGGCGCGCGATCGCCGGCCTCCACGCCAGGCCGATCGCGACGGGGACCACGCCGACGCACGCGCCGACTGCCACGAGGTAGGAGAGGGTCGGCGCGTCGGCGCGAAAGGCCGGCACGGCCGCCTCGACGGCTCGCGCAAAGCGCGTCCCGTCGTCCAGCGTGATGCCGATCTCGTAGGGCTCGCCGGCGTTCCACTCGTATGGGATTCGCACCGTCGCCTGCGCGAGGCGCCCCAGGTCCGCGCCGGGCTCGGCGGCAGACGGCTGTATGCGGTCGTTCACGTCGGCCTGCGCGATGCTCACGTCAATGTGCCCCGTGTTTCGCACGCTTGCGCGTATCTCGCCGTCGGCGAACTCTACCCGCTCGATCGCAATCTCGGGCAGGACGACGAGGCCGGGCGGCTCTAGGCCGGGGCCGGGGGCCAGGACGTACGCGGCAAGCGCGACGGAGAGCGCGAGGGGGACGATCGCCTGCGCGGCGCGCACCGCCGGCCGCGGGCCTGCCTCACTTGCCATCTCCGACGAGGAATATCCCCGACCACCCCTTTTCTGAAAACTCGACCTTGTGCGCGTGGAACATGTAGCGCCCCGGATAGTCATAGCTGAACTCCATTATCCCCCTCTCCGTCTGCGAGAGCGTTATCATGTCCGTGTACGCCGACGGCACCCTGTGCGTCCCCGTCGGGTAATAGTCGTAGAGGTTGCCGTGCAGGTGAAAGTTGTTGATGGGGTCAAACTCGACCATGTTCAGGACATAGATGCGCACCAGCTCGCCCAGGCCGATCTCTATCGGGTGGTGCTGGTAGTAGAACGGCACCGTGTTGGCGGCGTAAAAGTTGTTCTCCGAGTCAAAGTCCGTGTCAAAGCCGTTGAGGACCATGACCATCTCGTCGGCCTCCTCGCGCGGCTCGGCGGGATCCACGATGAACGCGCCATAGAGGCCGTGGATAATGTGCTCCTCGAGCGGCATGATGTGGCAGTGGTACGGGTGGACGCCGGCCGGCGCGGCCTCGAACTCGTACGTGAACGTCCCCCCGCCGCGGCCCACGGGCTCAAACACGCCGTCCATCCCGGCGGGGTGTATCCCGTGAAAGTGGATCGTGTGCTCCTTGGAGCCGTTGTTGACAAAGTATATCCGCACTACGTCGCCCTCCGTCGCGCGTATCGTCGGCCCCGGGACCGTCCCGTTGTACGTCCACACGTTGTAGAACACGCCCGGCGATATCTCCATGACCCTGTCGTCCTCGGCCACGATCGTGAACTCGCGCAGCGTGCGGCCGTCGGGCAGCGCCGAGACCCTCCCGCCGTGGAACTCGCGAAGGTACTCCATGGGGTCAAACTCGACGTCCGATGACGTGTAGAGGGGGTCGAGTACCTCGCCGGTGGTCCTCACGACTGCCCCCGTGTGCGTCACGAAGACCCGCTCCTCGGGCTCCGTGTCGGCCTGCGGGACGAGCAGCGCGGCCCCCATGGCCGCGATCGCCGCAACGCATGCGGCCATCGCCGTGGGGCGCGTCAGCCTTGCCATCGGGGCCGCGCGTGGGGTGGAGCGTATTAAAGATTTAGCCCAGTCTAACTTTTTTAACCCAGGCTAACTTTTGGGTGGGCGGGGAGGCAGGCGTCGATCGTGGCGGCGAGGCGGTCGGCCTGCATAACGACAGGCGCGGCGCCAACGGGCGTGGGCCCATAGTTGATATAGGGCGCCGGCCGCGGGCGCGCCCAATGAGGCACGCAACATGCGAGGCAAGGGGCAGGGCAGGCTCTGCTAGATCCCGCGCGGATTCCCGCGGCGCGGAAAGGCACGGACGCCGCAGTCGGGGAGGGGAATAGGCATGGCCAGCCTGCGCAACGCGGTAGGTGTCATTTGGAGGAGGCTCTCGGGCAGCGCGATCGACTATGTCGACCCCAGGGTAGCCGAGGCAGCCAAGAGGGATTCTGTAGATGGTGACGGTGAGAACATAGCGTGGACTAGAAAGCTCACGTTTGGCGGCCCGTATGGTTCCAATAATGACGACGGGTGCCCGGACGTGCGCGAGCGCGGCCATTGGGGGTACTATTAGCCATGGACGACAAATCCGCGCACAGCGAGAACGGGAGGGCGTTTGTGGGCGACATGCTATGGCGGGGCGTGTGCGCAGACCACTGGGGATCAGATAGCCTGTATGGGAAGGCGCGTGGAATTCTCCACACCAGCGCACTTGTGATTGCGGCGATGGTCGTGGGCACGATCGGAATCGCCGAGGTGTACGGCGTGGATCTTGCCAATGTTGCTGAAATTGACAAAGAGCTGGTCATAGCCCTCATACCCGCGCTATCCCTGGGATCAGCAGGGCTTGGGGCAATGCTAGCCGCAATGCTGTTTGCCGCCATAGCCCTAGGGATATTCAAAACCTCACACCTGTTTAAGTATGGAAACTTTACCAGAAGCGGAGACGGTAAAGGCGGCATTGATGACGAGGTTCTTGACAGGTGCGTGAGCATGGCCAAGGAAGACGTGTACGAGATGTACAGGGCATACATTTACAGAATGCGCGATCTCCAGAGAAACAACCGGTTTGTGGGCTTGTTTGTCGTCTTTGGGCAATGGTCACTTTTTGCGGGAATTGCCAACATAACCGCGCTTGCCGTGTTCCTGCATGTCCACATGATTGGGTCAATCACGGCAGTGTGAACGGGTCGAGCCATGGCACTCAGGCGCGCCCATATTAATCACCGGGTGCAAGCATGCGCGCTTGCGCGCAAGGGAAGCTTGCCGTGCCCACAAACTCCCCTTTGCGGCATGACCCGCGTGCCGCTGTCTGCCCGGCTCAGACAAGCTTTAACTGTGGCCGACGCGGCGCGGCGCGCATGAGGCCAGCCGCGCTGCTAGCCGTCTCCGGCGCCGTCCTCGTCGGCGGCCTCGCCCTCTCGTACGCCGGCACGCAGGCGGCGACCGCCGGCCTCCAGACCGGCGCCGGCGTGCTGGGCGCCGGCGAGTCGCTCACGGTGGCCGCCGACCTCGACCCCGCCGTCTCGGCTAGCGGCGTGTACGCCGTGCGCGACGTCGGCGGGGGCGGCGTGGACATTGTGGTCCGCGTCACGGGGCCGGGCGGCTCGGCCGTGCTCGCGGGGGGCGAGGCGGCCCACCGCGGCGCGTCCTCCGTCGAGGAGCGCTTTGCCATATCCGGCGCCGGCGGGCACGCGCTAGTCGTCGAGAACGCCGGCGAGGCGACCGCCGAGGTGATCGCCGCGATCGGGTACCTTCCCGGCGACGAGGTTCTCGTGTACGCCAGCGCCGGCTCGTACGTCATAGTCGCCGGGATGGCCGCGCTGGCGGCCACTGTTGTGCTGTACGCCGTGCGCAGGGCGCGCGCTAGTTGAGGAACGAGTCCATCTTTGTGACCATGTCGATCGCGCCGTCAAAGTGGCCAGAGCGCGAGAGGGCCTCGTCGATGCGCGAGGCGTCCGCAGAGTACGACGTGTCCTGCCCCCCGCCGGAGGCCGCGACGAGCCCCCCCGCGCAGAGCGGCGAGAGGCGCGACTCGACCTCGCCGGCCCCGAGGCCAGAGGACTCGCAGAGCTGCCGCAGCGTCCTCGGGCCGGCCTCGAGCTCCGAGACGATCCCCGACGTCACGGGGTCCAGCAGCGCGTCGAGCGCCTCCTGCGCGGCCCTGTCCGGCTCCAACGGCCCGCCGCCGCGGCGCGGCGTGTAATTAACCCTTGGTGGCCGGCGCGCCGCGCGGGCCGGCCCTTGCGCGCTTGCGGTAGACGCGCTTTTTTCTCGGCTGCGGGCCGGGCCGCGCCCAGAGCGGGCCGAGGTCAATCTCAAAGGCCGCGACTGGCTCGCGTATGCGCAGGCGGGCCAGCGCCCCGGCGCCCACGTCGCCGATCGTGCCTACGGCGCGCCCGCCGGCCACAATGTCCGCCGAGTGCCCCTCGGCGTACGCCGCGTGCGGGGCCGCGCGCGTGGCAATCTCGTGGCCCAGGAGGCGCAGGACCGCGGCGGCGGCGGACTTTGCCTCCGTGAACGACGCCGCAGAGTGCGCGCTGGCCGCCGCGAGGACGGTGCGCTCGGCGACGGGCTCGGCCCGCGCAAAGGCCGTCCCCACCTCAAAGAGGCGCTGCGGGTACGGCTCGTGCACGTTGCGCGAGAGGACGTCAAGGAGGCCGGGCACGAGCGACGGGCGCAGCGTCGTGTGCGCGCGGCTCTTGGGCGAGGCGACTGCGGGCATCGAGGCCGCCTCCCCGTCGGCCAGGCCGTGCAGGACCTGCTCGCCGACTAGGCTCGTGTTGACCACCTCCGTGTGGCCCAGGCCCACCATGCAGGCCGAGACCCTGGAGACGCCGGACGACTCTGGCGACGCCGAGCCGGCCATGCCCTGCTCGGGGAGCTCGGGCCCCATGGCCCCCAGGCCCAGCCCGAGCAGCGCCTCCTCTACGAGGTCCATCTCGCCGATAATGTCAAAGCGGTGGCGCGGGACCGAGCACGCTATCTTTTTGCCCGACGCCGTCGCGTCGATGCGGCTCTTGCGTATGCAGTCGGCGATCTCCTTGGGCGAGAGCGAGACGCCGAGTGTCTCGCAGACGAGCTCGGCGCGGACCTGCATGCGGCGCGGCTCGAGGCGCGGCGTGGCGTTGCCGCCGCCGGACACGCCCACCTCGTGGAGGCCAAACCCCGCGGCCGCAAGCGTCGCGGCCACGACGGAGAGCGCGTCCTCGACGTGGCGGCGAGACGTGCCCGTCACCTCGGCGAGTATGCCGCGCGTCGCCGGCGTTATCGCCGTGCGCGAGGAGTTTATGATCGGCGGGAAGGAGACGATCTTGCCCTGCGCGTCGGCGAGCGCCGGCACGCGCTCGGCGCCTTCCAGGAGGTGGCCGTACTCGGCCCCCTGCT
This sequence comes from Cenarchaeum sp., assembly GCA_007570915.1. GTDB lineage: Archaea > Thermoproteota > Nitrososphaeria > Nitrososphaerales > Nitrosopumilaceae > JAHRAL01. The sequence goes on along the minus strand of RKSK01000174.1, from coordinate 1,215 downwards.
CGGTCGCCTCCAGCACCTCCGAGAGCGCGGCCACGCGCTTTGAGCCCAGCGGGGCCATCGTCTCCTCGGGGCTGACCCCGGCGTACTCCAGCGGGAACCTCATCGCGTCGATGTTATGGAGGCCGATCGACGCGGCGCGGCGGCGGCGCCCGATGCCGGCGTGCAGGTCCTCCTGCATCGAGACGAGCTGCCTCACGCCGCGCTCGCCGAGGACCCCCCCGCGCGCGGCGATCGCCGTTATCACCGGCCTCTCGCGCGGCGCCCTGTCGGCCCGCAGCGAGTACGCGCCCCTCCTCTGCAGCGGGAGGCGCGGCGAGCCGGCCTCGGCGCCGACGAGCCCGCGCAGGCCCTGCGCTATGCCGTACTCGGTCGCATAGTCGGGCCTGTTTGGGCTGTACTCGACCCTGACGCCCCGCGAGTCCGAGGACTCGATGTCAAGGCCCAGGTGCGGGAGCGTCTCCAGCAGCGCGTCGCGCCTCACGCCCGAGAGGCGCACAAGGCTCGATATCTCGGCCTCGACGACGGGCAACTAGGCCCCGCCCCCGCGCAGCCACGCAAGCCTGTTGGCATAGAGCTCGCGGACGTCAGAGAGGCCGCTGCGCAGCATCGCAATCCTCTCAATCCCGCCGCCCCACGCGAGGACCCTCCCGCGTATGCCCAGCGGGCGCGTGACCTCGGGCCGCAGTATCCCCATCCCAAAGAGCTCTATCCACTTCCCCAGCGACTCGCTGTAGACCATCGACTGGAGGGAGGGCTCCGTGTACGGAAAGAACGTTGGCCAGAACTTCACCCTCTCCATGCCCATGCGCCTGTAAAACTCCGCCTGTATCCCCATGAGCCCGCGCAGCGTGGCGTCAGGCCCCACGACGACGCCCTCGACCTGGTTGAACTCGACGAGGTGCTTGTAGCTCACCTTTTCGTTGCGAAAGACGCTGCCCAGCGCAAATGCCCGCGCGCGCTCGGGGCGGGCATCGGCGAGGTGGCGGAGCGTCACGCATGTCGTGTGGGTCCGCAGCACGCTGCGGCGCGACTCGGCCGGCGACCACGCCGGCCCCCAGTGCGCCTTGTGCTCGGCCGAGACGGCCGAGATCGCCTGCGCGCTCGCAAAGCGCGTGTGCGACATCCCCTCGAGGTAGAACGTGTCCTGCATCTCGCGCGCGGGGTGGTCCTGCGGCGTGAAGAGCGCGTCAAAGTTCCAAAAGCACGGCTGGCACA
>RKSK01000102.1 GCA_007570915.1 Cenarchaeum sp. | reverse complement strand
GCGACACGGCGAACGGCAGGTTTGGTTCCCAGGTGGAGGCGACGGACGACGGCGAGACGGAGCGCGTCTATGTGGGATCCCGCACAGACGGCGAGACGGGGGCCGTCTACGTGTATGACGTTACGGGGGCCAGCAAGGCGAACGTTCCCGGCCCGTCGCTCAAGGCGCTGCGGCCGTCGGGATTCGCGCTCACAGAGTTTGGGACAAAGCAGATACGGCCCGCAAGCGGAGGGGGCGTGTATGTCGGCGAGCCCGGGGCAGGCAAGATACACCACTATGTGGATTCGACCCGCAGCGAGCTTACGCCGCAACTTTCCCGCACCAACATGTTTGGGAGCGCTTTTGGCGTCGACGGGCGCCTGCTCTATGCCGGAACGCACACGCCTGGTACGGCTAGCCCGCTACAGGCGTTCAGACTGGCAGACCACGCATACGCCAACAGCTACATCAGCCCCGCCGCCACGTCCGGGGACTATTACCACGCGCGGTTTGGGTACAGGGTAGAGGCATCAGACCGATGGGTGGCCGCCACAGACATTCTGGAAAGGTTTGGGGAAAGCGGCGACGTAGAAAGCAAGACCCGCGTCAGGGTTCTTGACTTGCGGACGCTGGATCCAGATCTTACGTACTCTGCCCCCAGCGCCCCCGCCCCGGAAACCGGCCCCCAAACGCAGCCGCGCGCACAGCAAAGCGCGCCACACCCGGCGCAAGCGACGACAACGCAAGCGCCAAGACTGCTCTCCACGGAGCCATTGGGCACCGACAAGCTAAGGCTTACGTACGACGTTGCGATTGACCCGTTTGAGGTTGACGCTGACGACTATGTGCTGTCCGACGCCTCGCTAGAGGTGGTGGCAGCAACGGTGAGCAAAAGCACGGTTACGCTGACTTTTGTGGGCGGCACGGGCGGCCCGCCCGCAAGAGCCGACGCGGCGCCGTTGGGCGTGGAGCGGGTGGGGGGGATTGGATACTACTAGAGCCTGCCCGTTCATCCCTGCGGGCACAAGCCCGCCCCGCGCTTCGCGGCGCTTTGGCCCGCAAGCGCGCGCAAAAAGGCCACGGAACGGAGGGCAGGCCTTTGCTCGCCGGCATGTGATGGCCATGGCGGCCGCCTCCCTGGCGCTGCTCGCGGCGGGACTGGCGGCGAGCTCTGGACTCGCGGCGCCCGACGGTGGGCTGGACACCGTCCCGCCTGACTTTGCGGGCGTGCCCGCCTGCCACATCGAGGCAGTCCCGCCCGACCCTGCCAACAAAAGAACCGTCCACTGCCCGGGCCCGTCCGTCACGGGGTCATCAAGGCTGGCCCTGGCCCTGCCCGACGAGATGTACGGCGGCCCTGACAGGGCGCAGTGGCGGGACGGGGATCGCTTTTTGTGGGATGTCCCGGGCATCTGGCTGAGACCCGGAACGTACAAGGGAACCTGGACATCGACTGACCCTAGCGGAAACACGGCCACAACCACGCAGGTGATACTGATATCTGACACAACGCCGCCCCTGTTCAAGCCCGCCCCCGCGCCGGCCATGAACGTCGAGGCCACCGCGCCAGAGACGGAGATCAGCGCATCACTGGCGGGGATTGCGGTCGTTGACGCGTCCGGCTCGGCCAGCCTAAAATCCAACGTGGGCACAATAGGGGTCGGCGAGACGGCTCGCATGCTGTGGACCGCGAGGGACGACGCAGGGAACGTTTCCCGGGTCAGGCAGGAGATCACCGTGCAGGACACGACCCCCCCGCGAGTCGAGCTGCCAAGCCCCCCGGCCATAACCATAGAGGCGACAGGGACGCTCACCACAATAACGCCCGCAATGGCCGGAGTCCGCGGGGTTGACGCCGTAACCCCCAAACCCGCGCTGACCGCTTCCCCCTCCCGCCTTGGCATTGGATCCCACACCGTGGAATGGATCGCGCGCGACGGGGCCGGCCTTGACTCGCCGGCGGTGGGGCAGCCCGTCACCATAGTCCCCAAGTTTGCGCTCACGTCGTCGAGCATAAGCGACTATGGGATCAACCTCGTCTTTTCCCAGGACGTCGACCCCAAGACCGCCGCCGGCATTCGCGCCGCAAAGCTGGACGCGCCAAGGGTCATTGACGCGCGCCCCGCCATCTCCGTCAGCGAGAAAACCATCCGCATAGATCCCAAGCGCGACCCCACGTTCCCCTCGCCCGGATTTCACCGAGACACCTTTTGCGAGCCCAGGGGCATCACGTATGACTGCTACAAGATTAATGGGCAGTGGATCATCACCCTCCCCGGCTCCCTGGCCAGCGTCCACGGCTTTAGCCTGCACGGCGAAAGCCAGCCGTCGTTTGAGGCGTGCAGGGCGCAGATCGGCACTTCGACTGCCGTTGCAGGATGCCACACGCCCGTGCTTGCCTCCTAGCCCCAGCCCAAGATGGCCGGGCAGGCGCAGTGCGCGCCACGCGGCTCCCGGGGCCTGTGCCCGCCCCTATCCATCCGAGGCCCGCCGTGTGTGGGCGGCCTGCCGGATCCCAACTCGCCCAGGCGCGCTAGACGGCTCCGCTGTGGTTCCCCATGCGCGGCGGGGCAGGGCCAGCGCGCCTCCTGCGCCACACCGCCGGGCTCACCCAGCGGCCTCCAGTATGGCGTTGCAGATCGCGATCTTGCGGCCCGCCCCCTCCGACGTTCTCTCGCCTGCGGGCCGTGACGGCGTCTGGCGCGCCGCGCGCGCGCATTGCCGACTCTGCGGCGCCGAGCTCGCCGACGGAGCCGAGCGAGTCGTCCACGACGACAACGGCGAGGTCGCCGCCCCTGCCGGCGCGCCGCGCGCGCGCCGCGGCGGCGAGAACCTCGCCGCGCACCCTGCGCGCGACGTGGTCGTGGTGGCGCTGCAGTACGGGGCTGATCGTGCTGTAGAGCGTGTCCGCAAGAAATGGCAGGTGGTTCCTGGCGGCATGTATGGCAACTGCGCAGCTGGCCCCGCCGGAGTCAAGGCGAACCGTGTCCGTGGCGCCCCGCGCCGCCACGATCCTGGCTCCGGGGATGCCGGCTAGGGCTCCCCACGCGGCCATCTCTGCGACGGCCTGGTCAAAGGATCCAGTCAGCAGGGCCCCCCTCCAGCACGCGTCCTGCGGGCTCTGGCTCCGCCTACGGATCAACCTGTCCAGGGCATTTAGGGGATCGCGGCCCTCGCAAGCGACAAAGCGCGCGTCGCACCCGGTTCTCCAGTCCATCCAGCCCTCGTCGCGGCCCGGCTCATAGTGGTTGTCGTCAAGCCGGTTCTTCGTGACAAGGACTGCTAGGTGCACGGCCAGCGGCGGCAGCGCGGGGAGGGCGCCGCGGATCTTTCCCACCCCCACATATGACGCAAGCCCCGGGTATGGGTACAAAAGATCCCCGACGTCCCCGCGCCGGACGGCCTCGTGCTTTTCGGAGACCATGTGGTATATGTAGACAAGGCGCTCCACGGCCGGCCCGGGGCCGAGGATCGCCTCCCTCGTCGCGGGCCTGGAGAGCAGGCCTGCTAGCCGCGCCGGGCCCTCCTTGCTGGCAATCCTTGCGAGCGTGTCATAGCACGCGCGGGCCAGCCCGGGCAGCTCGCCGTCAAGCCGCGCGTCGGCGTACAGGTACAGAAGGACGGTCCTAACCGCCTCGATCATAACGTCCGCCCTTACGTCGTGCGTCTTGATGTCCTTAGAGTACGCCGTCTTGAGAAACGGCGCAAGGCGCCCCAGGTTCCTCGGGCGCGAGTACACGTCCACGACAAGCCTGTGGATCATGGGGCCCATGACATACCCGTCGCCTATTCTCCCCACGGCCTCCGCCACGGCGCCTGCCACGTGGTCCAGGGCCTCGCCGGCCTCGCCGGCGCTGCCGCCCTCCAGGGACCTGGCGAGCCGCCTCGAGGCCCCAGCGGCATCCGTCCTCACGGCCCCCTCGCTGGAGGCCTTGAGCATGCCCGCCAGCTCGGCGCTCCACCCGCGGGCCAGCCTTGGGGCCTCCGCCCCGCCGCGCGTGTCCAGCGCCCCCCCCAGAGAGGTCATCTTGCGCCCCCCTGGGGGCCCGCAGCATTAAAGCCTTTGGAGGGCAACCCGGCCGGCCCACGCCCGCCCCCCGGCGACTTGAGCCTCATGGTAATCTCGCGCGCGTCCGAGACGTGCCTCCGCAGGTCTCCCCGCCCAAAGCGGGTCTCGTGCCCCTCCCTTAGCGTCATGACCTCCTCCTTGCCCACATGCACAATGTTGTGGGCCAGCAAGTTTCTTGCCTTTCGCAGCACGCCAATGTGCGAGTACTTGATCCCAAGGCCCAGGCTTTCGCCGTATTGGGCCAGCAGCCTGTCGCGGGCCTGGCCGTTTCCTATGGCCTCGCGCAGCGCGTCCTTGCCGCCTTTGGGCGGGCCGATCGCGTCCACAAGGTACTCCGTTATGGCGCTGCCCATTCGGGCGTATGCCTCTATGAGCTCGCCGACTAGCGCGTACATGCCCTCAGCTCCGCGATCTTTGCCGCGCCGATCGCCATCTTCCCCCGCCGCCATGCGCCCCCGCGCGCGCCGGCCCGGCTATTAAGCGTCGCGGATCCGCTGCGATCACGCACCTGCGATCTGGATCGCAGCCGGGATGCCCCGCCTGCCGCCTAGGCCGCAGCCCACCCCGACGCCCTGATTGCCACGTAGGCGGCGCTAAACGCGAGCAGGAACGCAATCCCCGCGACGCTAAGCGCGCGCAGCGCCGCGCCGGGCTGCGCGGCGCGGTCCAGGCGGCTGCCCGTCACGAGGCGGTAGTTGAGAACCGCGATCGCGGGCGCGGCCAGGAACGAGACGCTCGTCGCAAAGTCGACGAGGTCCTTGAGGCCCCCGCCAAACTGCAGCGCGACCGCCAGGGACCCGGCCGCCACCGCGGCGAGGAACGCGGGATACGGCAGGCTTGCGCGCCGCGGCAGGGCAAGCTCGGCGCAGCGGCGAAGCGCGCGCGAGTACCCGTCAAAGACGGCGATGACGGTCCCAAACATTATGCTAAACGCCGCCGCCGATATCACGATCCAGCTCCAGGCGCCTATCGTCTCGGTGTAGAGGGCCACGACGGCCCCGGCGAAGGCCGCGCCGCCGTCGGGCAGGCCGCGCCCCGTCCCGTGCAGCATGTACGCGCCGAGCACGACAAAGGCGACGGCCAGGCCCGAGGTGAGCGCGTAGGAGAGGCGGAACTCGAGGAGGGCCTCGCGCAGGCGTGGCCTAAAGCGCGTCTGCCTCATGCGCTCAAGCGTCCAGAGGCTGTTCCAGGCCGAGAGGTCTATGGCAGTCGGCATCCAGCCCATGAGGGCCACGAGGAAGAGCAGGCCGGCCGGCTCGAGGAGCGCGCCGGCGGCGGGGGCGGCGGCGGGGGCGGCCGGCCCGCCGGCCAGGGCGAGCGCGAGGGCCGCGAGCGTCGAGGAGACGAGGACGGCGGCGACGACCTTTATGAGCGAGTCGAGCACGCGGTACCTCCCGACGGCGAGTATCGCGCAGCACGCGCCAAAGAGGCCCACGACTCCCCACGGCCCCGTCCCGCCGAGGCCCAGGAGGTTCTCAAAAAAGGCGGCCCCGACGGCCCCCACGGCCGCCGTCACAAAGAGCATCGTGGACGCCGTTGTGCCGATGTAGAGCCAGAGCGCGCGCCGCCCGAGGCGCGCGTACCCGTCTATGATGCTCGTCCCCGTCGCGTTGGCGTACCTCGTCCCGTACTCGAAAAAGGGGTACTTGAGGGCGTTTGCGGCAACGACGGCGCCGACGAGCAGCAGGCCAAACTCGGCGCCGGCGCGCGTCGACTGGACGAGGTGAGAGACGCCTATTGCGGTGGACGCAAAGAGGAGACCCGGCCCGAGCGTCTTTGCAAACCGCGACGCGCGCGAGATCAGCCCGGCTCGACCCTCTTGTAGCGCGAGAGCGCAAACCTGGCCAGGAGGACCCACGTGACCGCGATCGGCACATAGTATGTCGCGACCCTCCACCCTATCACCGAGCTCCACTCGAGCGCCTCGCCGAGGGCGGCCCAGCCGGCGGCGCCGACTGCGTCAAGGTACGCCGCGACGCCGAGCTCGACAATGCCGGACCCGCCCACCGTTATGGGCAGGTTGCCCACGGCGTTGGCGGCCATGACGGCCATTATCGAGTCGAGCGCGCCGACGGCGTGCGCGAGGCCCGCCGTTATCGCCGCAAAAGATACGCCGTACATCGCCCAGCTCGCAAGCGACGCCGCAAGGCTCACGCCAAAGACGCGCCTCGCGTGCGCGCTGCCCATGTGCTCGCGGCTCATCGCGCAGACCCCGCCCATCCACGCGTTGGCCTGGCCGACGTACTTTTCGGCGCGCGCGCCGCCGACCGCCGACGCGGCGCGGGCCAGGGCCCGCGGCACGCCAAAGACCCTCCGCGAGGAGAGGAAAAAGAGCGCGGCCCACGCGCCGGTTATCGTGACGCTCGTCCCGAGTATGAGCGCGGCGAGCGCAAAGGCGCCCGCGGCCAGCGCGATCACGCCGGCCACGATCGAGATCGCGCCGGCCGCGATGACCTCCGTCACGATGTCCATTATGGCGACCCACGACGCCCTTGACGCCGGCACGCCCCTCTTGTGGAGCCAGTAGATGACGGCGACCTCGGCCCCGACGAACATCGGCGTCGTGAACTTTATGAACTCGCTGCCCACGCGCACGCCCATGAGGCTGGCAAGCGAGCCGGGCGAGGGTATGTACGCGCGCGCTATATAGGCGAACTTTGCGCCCTGGATGGCGAGCTTTGCGCCCATGGCCCCGATGGCCAGCGCATACCCGCCGGCCCCCACGGCGAGGACGTCGTCTGCCCCAATGTCAAACTGCACGGCGATCACGGCTATCGGGACCAGGCTTGCCGGTATGGCCACGAGGCGCCACCTCATCGGCGCGCCGGCCCCGCCCATTCAAATATAAGCCAACAGCGCCCGCGCGCGCGCGGCTTGAAGGCGATCTTTGTCGTGGGGACCGCCGGCTCGGGCAAGTCGCTCCTGGCCTCAAAGATGCGCGAGCACTATACGGCGTCGGGCGCCTTTGTCGCCAGCGTCAACCTGGATCCCGGCGTCGAGGACCTCCCCTACACGTGCGACGTTGACGTGCGCGACCACGTCGACATTGTCTCCATAATGAGGAGGCACGGCCTCGGGCCCAACGGCGCGCTCGTCATGGCCAACGACCTCGTCGCCTCAAAGATCGGCGACGTGTGGGCCGAGGCCGACGCGGTAAACCCCGACTATGCCATAGTCGACACGCCGGGCCAGATAGAGCTCTTTGCGTACAGGGCCTCCGGGCCGTTCATAGCCACGGGAATCAACGCCGACGAGCGCGCGTGCGCGTTCCTCTTTGACGGGATGCTCGTAAACTCGCCGGCAAACTTTGTCTCGATCGCGCTCCTCGCCGAGTCCGTGCGCCTGCGCCTGGCGATGCCCACGGTCCACGCGCTGACAAAGGTTGACATGGCGCCGTCGGCGGCCGACGAGGCCGTCTCGTGGTCGGAGGACGCGTCCTCGCTGGCCGGCGCGCTCGCGCGCGACTCGTCCGGCGAGTCCCTCGAGCTCTCCACGGCGATATTGCGCGGCCTCGACTCTGCGGGCCTCGCGCCGGCAATCACGCCGGTCTCCAGCGTGACCGGCGAGGGCCTCGTCACGCTGTGGGCGTCGCTTGCGCGCGCCATAGACATGGGCGAGGAGGTGGTCGATTGAGGCGCGCGCGCTCGGCCACGGCGAGCGCGCCGTCAACGACGGCAAACCTCGGCTCGGGCTTTGACGTGTTTGGCATGGCCCTTGACGCGTTTCGGGACACGGTCACCGTGTCCATGTCCGCCTCGCGCGGCGTGCGCGTGGTCGCCGACGGCGGCGTGCCGGCCGGCGCGCGCAGCAACACCGCCGGCCTCGTCGCGCTGGCGGCCATGCGCATGGCCGGCGCGCGCGGCCTCGAGGTGAGGGTGACAAAGCGCGTCCCCGTCGGGATGGGCATGGGCAGCAGCGCCGCGTCGGCCGCCGCGGCCGCAGTCGCCTGCGACAGGCTCCTCTCGCTGCGCCTGCGGCCCGCCGGCCTCGTCAGGCTAGCCGGCACTGGCGAGCGGGCCAGCGCCGGCGCGGTCCACTATGACAACGTCGCCGCCGCGGTCCTCGGCGGATTTGTGATCGTGCGGACCGGCCCGCTTGACGTGGTCCGCATGGCGCCGCCGCGCGGCATGCGCTGCTGCGTCGCGGTCCCCGAGGTGGCCGTCCCGCCAAAAAAGACGGCCGCCTCTCGCGGGCTAGTCCCGCGCAGGCCGCGCCTAGAGGACGCCACGGCAAACGTCTCCAACGCCGCGGCCCTCGTCGCCGGCATGGCCCGCGGCGACACGGCCCTCGTCGGCTCGGCGATGGCCGACGCGATCGCCGAGCCGCCGCGGCGCGCCTCGGTGCCCTGGCTCGAGGCGGCGAGGAGGCGCGCGGTCCGCGCCGGCGCCGCCGGCGTGGCCATAAGCGGGGCCGGCCCGTCGATAGTCGCCGTGGCGCCGGCGGGCGCCGACATCGGCGCGATAGGCGAGGCGATGCGCCGCGGGCTGGCCGCCTCGCGCGTGCGCTGCCGAATCGTAGAGTGCCGGCCCACGGCGCGGGGGGCCGCGCGGGCGTAATGGCCCGCCGGCCCCGCGCCGTCGCCGTGTTTAGCGGCGGCCTGGACTCTGTCTGCATGTGCGCGCACCTGTCGGGGTTCCACGAGCTCCACGGCATCACGTTCTCGTACGGCCAGAGGGCCGCCCAGGAGGTCCGCGCCGCGCGCCGCCTCGCGAGGCGCGCGGGCCTCGTCGAGCACAGGACAGTCGACATATCGTTCATGCGCGGCCTCTACGCGGGGACCAACGTCTTGACGGACTCGCGCTCGCGCCTCCCCGGCAGGTTTGACTACTCGATCGTCGTCCCCGTGCGCAACGCCGTCTTCCTCTCGATCGCCTCGGCGTGGGCGTTCACCATCGGAGCGCGGACCGTGGCGTACGGGGCCCACACGGGCGACAGGCCGTACCCCGACTGCCGGCCCGCGTTCTCGCGCGCGCTAGAGGCGGCCCTCAACGCCGGCGAGTCCGACGGCATCCGGTCCAAAAAAAGGCTGCCCATACGCATATGGAGCCCGGCGTCCGAGGGCCTCTCAAAGGCAGAGATGGTCCGGCGCGGCCACGCCGCGCCCGCCCTCGCACTCGGCCGACGACGAGCACCCCCTGCCCGCGTCGGGGTACGGCAGCACGCACGCCTCAAAGAACGCGTTGACCCACCGCCACTCGCCGCCCTCGGCGAGGCACTCTGGCTCTTCCATGAGAGCGGCCCGCTCGCCTAGCGTGCTGCCCGCGCGCGCCGCGGGGGCGGGCGCGACGGGATCCGCGGGAACCGCCGGCCCGGCGCCGGGCCCCTCCCACTCCGTCCCCAGAGCGAGCGCCACTGCGATCGAGCCGGCCACGGCCGCGGCCATGGCGGCCGCAACGCCGGCCCTCAACCGAGCACCCGCTTTTTCAGCGCAAGCCCGCGTATCAGGACATACCACGCAAGAAAGACGCCGCCGACGATCGCATAGAACGCCCAGTTTGACATCGTGACGATTCGCGCCTCGACGCCGGCCTCCAGCGCCCTAAACTCGGGCGAGTGTATGCTGATGCCCTCCCAGGAGGCCAGCGCGCCGGCGTGGCCGGCGGCGGCGGCGACGGCGGGCAGGATGGCGTCTGACACCTTCCACGCGACGACCATCGAGGCGGCAAGCACTATGGCAAACTCGAGGGCGTACCACGTCCAGTTGGGCCAGGACTCGGAGGGTATGTGGACATTGCCGTGCGCGCCCATCGGCGGCGCGGCGCGGGGCCTCGGTATTTAACTCTGCGCGCCGCTCACGCCGGCGGCTGCCTCGCCCCCTGGTGGACGAGGGCCACGACGCTCTGCCGCTCGAGGCGGTTCTCGTATATGCCGCGAAACGCG
>RKSK01000043.1 GCA_007570915.1 Cenarchaeum sp. | reverse complement strand
CCCCCACATGACTTGCCAAAGGGGTACGAGCACGATCCACCCTGCACAATCGTCGGCGTGCTAGAGGCAGCCTCCACCGTCCTCGGTGGCATGCGCGACGCCCGGGCGTGCCGGTTCGCTAGGACCTCCGCCACAGCCGCGCGCACGCCGGGCCCGCCACCCTGGAGGCGATCGAGGCGAGGAGCGGGGCCGCCCCGAGCATGGACAGGAGCGTAATAGAGTCCATGGCGCGCAGCAGCGCGTGGTGCGCGCCTGCGGGAATGGCCGCGATGGCGGCCGGAGCGTACAGCGCGCCCCGGAGGGCCGCAAGGGGAGGATCGGGATAGTCAAGGGCAATTGCGGCCACGTCGGCGAGGCGGATCGCAAGGTGCGCGACGTATGCCGCAAGTGCCACCACAAGGAGCGAGTCGCGCAGGTTTCCCGCCCCGAGGAGGGCGTCAGCTGCTACCGCGCATGCGTCAACCCATGCCCAGAGTGGTGCCAGAGCCGCGCGAAACGCCCGTACCATAGACGTGGCCGAGGCGGCGCGCGGCGCCAGAGCCCTGGCGGCCGCCACGTAGAGAAAGAACGCCGAGGCCACCATGGCCATGTATGCCGACACGTCTAGCACGCCAAGCATGCCATGGTGCACAGGGTGCGGCGAGTCGAGGTAGAGCCCCGGATCCACGGCCATAACTATCAGGGCGAGCGGAATGGCATGGTACTCTGTGGGCGCCACCCAGGCGGCGAGCTTGACGGCGCCGTACGCGATCAGGGCCAGCAGCAGGTACATGAGGAGCGCGTCGCGGAGCCGTTCCACGGCGGCGGCGCGGGCGCGGGCGGAATTTAGCCGTTGCCGGCGCGGGCAGGCGCGTTTCCCAGGCATGGCGCGCGGCGCCAAAGGGCACCCCGGCGCCGAATCCCCGCGCCGCGCGGCGCGGCCGCCGCGCAGCCCGGGGCGCCGTCACGCCCTGGCCACCACCTGGGAGAGCCGTGCCCCGCACCTTGCCGTGTGTATCTGCAGGCTCTTGCCGCGCACGCGAACCATGCTCGAGCAGAGCGAGTTGCGCTGCGGGTAGCTGTGGCTGGGGCAACGACGACCAGGTGATAGCATGCCCCCCTCCCAAGCCCAAGCTTCCCGAGCATGTCCATGATCAGCCCTGCCCCCGCGGCAAGCTGGGACCTTGTGTGTCCGGCCGAGTATGACTTTCCCTTGAGCTCCACCACGGCCACGTGCAGGGTGCCGTGCCACTCGATCACAATGCAGTCGTTTATGGGGCCGTGGGCCCCCTCAGCACCCTTAGCATGTCACAGTCAAGGATTAGCGAGTCGGCGCCGCGGCTGGGGCAAAACAGGCACCGCACGCGCCGGTTTTTGCTCTTGCACCTTGGCACCTCGCATTTCCCGAACGCGGTGCGGATCGCGCGCATGGCCGCTCACTCGCCTCCACTCGCGACGTATATCCCGTACTCGTCCTTTGACATGGACTCTGAAACCCCGACAAACTCGTCCTGAATTATGCCCATTTCTGCAGAGTGCTCAATCTCGGAGACCGTGTGCCCCTTGCCCGCGCTTCCGCCAAACGCGTACGGCGCGACCTCGCCGACGGCAACATAGTCGTTTGCCCCATAGCCCCTCGCCCTTCGCTTTGCCGGCGTGAGCGCCTCCAGCTGCACGAGTATGCTCAGCTGCTCCAGGAGAAAGGGGCTGTGCGTGCTCAGGATCACGCGCATGCCCCTCCTGACCAGTCCGGCCAACTGCGTGGCTAGCCTCACCTGGCTCCGCGGGTGCAGGTGCGCCTCGGGCTCCTCCACGACGAGCGTGTCGCCGGGCTCCATTCCCGTGGCGGTCAGCGCGAGCGGTGCGGTGCCGGACACCCCGGAGGACGACATGTGCATCGGGACGCGCGTTTTCCCGTGGGCGTAGGACAGCGCCCCCGCTTCTCTCCCCCGCGCCTCCAGGCGGCCGCCAAACACGCCGGCCATGATGCTTCCCGCGCCGCCGTGTCCGCCGTTGCGCGGTGCCGCGCCCGCGCCCGCCAGCGAGCCGGCCGGGCTCGACGCGGTTCCCGGCGTGCCAGATCCCCCGTTGCGCGGGCCGCCGGGGGTTCCCGGGGCAGGCTCCCCATGCGCGCGCATTGCGCCGAATCGTGCGGCGGGAATGTACCTAGAGGCGCCACACGCCACACCGGCGGCCGCATGCCCGGCGATTCTGGCCGCCAGCCACGGCAGCGCGCCGGGGTCGCGCATGTCTGCCAGCCCGCCGGCGGGAGGGCCGAAGCCGTTTCGGCCGCTCCCCGCGCCGCCGTTGCGGGGGGAGACTCGCGCCGGGCCGTCCACTGTGACGGAGGATCCCCTGATAGAGTACCGCGCGCCGCCGAGTCCCACCTTCATCGTGGCTCCCCCCCTGCGGGAGATTGCGACGTCTGCGCTTATCGGCCCCCTGATCCTGATCCTCGAGAACCTCGAGCCCGTGCGAACAAGGCCTCCCAGGGGCGAGCCAAAGTTGCGGCCAATGTGGAATGCCAGCGACCCCTCAAAGAGGCGCCCTACCGTGCACCTGTGTATGGCATCAGAGAGGCCGCGCGGCACCGCGGCCTCGCCCCTGCCGTTGCCGGATGCCACCAGCCTGGCGACCCTGCCCGACAGCCCGCGGAGCTCCCCGCTCTCCGCAAGTGCGCCCGCCCAGTCCCCCGACCTGGCGGCCGCCGAGATGTCCGCGCATGCCGAGATGACAGAGTGCGCTAGGATTGACGCGTACGTCTTGCCCGAGCCGTTGGGGCCGACCAGGATCGTCAGCGGCCTGAGCGCAATCTTGCCCTTTGCGATCGGCCCAAAGTCGGCGATATCCAGCTCAATGTCCGTGCCGCCCTGCCTGCTGCCCGCCCCGGTCTTGCGCGCCATAGGTCGCATGCGCCAGAGTGGTCCTCCCGAGGACCGGCCGCAGGCCGTACGCCCCGAGCGCGAGCCACTCGGCCCTGTCGCCGGTGTACGTGAAATAGTCGCCGCCCCCCTCGGCGGCGACGCGGCCCCGAAGGCGCCAGGACTCGCGCGAGAGGAGCGGCGGCAGGTAGCGCGAAAAGGGGGCCGTGAACGTGTAGGCGTCAGAGACGGCCACGCCGTCCCCAAAGAGCGCGCGGACCATGCGGGCCCGCGTGGCGTGCGTGAACGGAAAGCTGCGGCTGTTGACCTCCTCGCCGCCGCGCACAAACCTCACGGGCATGACAATCACAGAGCCGGCCCTCGAGCGCAGGTCCCCGACTATCTGCGCGTGGGCCTCGGTCACGGGGTTCATGTGGGCCAGGTAGAGGGCCGTCCTCAACGCCGCGCGCGGGAGGGGCCCCCGTATTTCAAGGCGCGGCGGCCTGATTTAAGCATGTCTAGCCCCGCCCGCGCGGGGCGCGGCCTTTTGCCACGGGAGGCGCCGGCGATAGGGCGCGCAATGCCGCCATGCGCCGGCCATTGCCCGGGAGGGCCACATGCCGACACGGGGAACCGCGGCCATGACGCGCGTGGAGCTAGCGCGCGTGACGGCAAAGGCGTTTGGCGTCACGCCCTTGCGCTTCATTGCGTGCGCAAGCGTGCAGTGGCGGAGCGCGGTGTCAAGGACAGGCAGGCGGGGCCAAAGTCCGGCAGTCGGGACAGGCGCAACAAGGCCAAGCGCGCCGCGGGCAGCGAAGCGTTTTTGTCGCGCCGGCCGGCCCGCGCGCGGCGTGGCGAGGGATCCCGTCTGCGGCATGGAGGTCGGCGAGGGCGGCGAGGCGCTCACGGGCCCGGACGGCCGCGAGTGGAGGTTTTGCTGCGCGGCGTGCCGCTGGGCCTTTGAGCGGGATCCCGGTAGGTTCTCTAGACCATGAGCTGCGCGCGCTCTGAAAGGAGGCGCGGCAGGTTTGGCGGCGCGCGCGGCATGCCGCGCGTGGCCCCCGCTATGGACGCGGCCAGCTCGCCGACTGCCACCTCCTCGGTCCTGCCCGTGAGGCGCGAGCGCACGCTGAGTCGGCCCGAGGCGGCCTCCTCGTCCCCGATGACGGCCACGTGGTGGACCCACTCCTTTTCGGCCTGCCGTATGCGCTTGCCGACGCTCTCGGACCGGTCGTCAATGTCGACGCGCACGCCGGCGGCGGCGAGCTCG
>RKSK01000136.1 GCA_007570915.1 Cenarchaeum sp. | reverse complement strand
GTGCGCAGCCGACCTCGACTTTGAGGGGGCCATAGAGTGCCGCGAGCGCATAGGCGCCATACAAAAGGAGATGGAGAGGAAGGATGGCCGGTGAGATGCTGCGCGTGCGCGGCGCGCGCCACCACAACCTGCGAAACGTCAGCGTCGACATACCAAAGGGCCGCCTGGTCGTCATCAGCGGCCTCTCAGGCTCCGGCAAGTCGACGCTAGCCTTTGACACGATATACGCCGAGGGACAGCGCCGCTACGTCGAGTCGCTCTCTGCGTACGCGCGGCAGTTCCTCGAGATCATGGACAAGCCCGACGTCGACTCGATAGAGGGCCTCTCGCCTGCGATATCAATCCAGCAAAAGACGACGAGCAAGAACCCGCGCTCGACGGTCGGCACGACGACGGAGATATACGACTATCTGCGCCTCCTCTACGCGAGGGTCGGAAAGCCCCACTGCGCCGAGTGCGGCCGCGCGATAACGACGCAGTCAGTCGACACGATATGCGACACGATCCTCGGCGAGTTTGGCCAAAAGAAGGTGATGGTCCTCTCGCCGCTGGTCCGGCGCAAAAAGGGCACGCACGAGAAGGCCATCGCGCAGGCTCGCCGCGACGGCTACTCGCGCCTTCGCATCGACGGCGAGGTCGTGGGCCTTGACGGCAAGATTGGCGCGCTTGACCGACAAAAGTGGCACAGCATAGAGATCGTCGTGGACCGCATCGCGGCCTCGCAGCAGGAGCGCTCGCGCCTCTTTGAGGCGGTGCAGGCGGCCCTAAAGGCCTCGCGCGGGTACGCCGTGGTCACGGCTGCCGACGGCAAGGAGCGCGTGTTCTCGCAGAGCAACGCGTGCTCGCACTGCGGGACGAGCATAGGCGAGCTCGAGCCGCGCACGTTCTCGTTCAACTCGCCCTTTGGCATGTGCCCCAAGTGCAACGGCCTTGGCGTGATGATGGAGTTTGACGCCGACCTTGTCATACCCGACAGGTCGCTCTCGCTCCTCGACGGCGCAATCGTGCCCTGGCGCGGCAGGGCGTCGCCGTTCAAAAAGCAGGCCCTGCGCGCGGTCGGCAAAAAGTTTGGCTTTGACCTGATGACGCCCGTGAGCCGCCTGAGCAAGGCGCAGATGCGCGTCATAATGCACGGGACCGGCGACGAGCTAAAGTTCCGCTACACGACGGCCGCCGGCGACACGTGGTCGTACACGGACACGTTTGAGGGCGTCCTGCCGCAGCTAAAGAGGAGGTTCCACGAGACAGAGTCCGACGCAAAGCGCGAGTGGCTCAAGCAGTTCATGCGCGACACGCCGTGCAAGGCGTGCGGCGGGAAAAAGCTGCGCCCCGAGGCCCTTGCCGTCAAGGTCGGGGACAAGGGGATCATGGACGTGTGCGACCTGCCCGTGGACGAGTGCCACGGGTTCTTCACCGGCCTGCGCCTAGACAGGATGTCGCGCCAGATAGCCGCCGGCGTCCTAAAGGAGATCGTGGAGCGCCTCGAGTTTCTGCGCAACGTCGGCCTCGACTACCTCACGCTCAACCGCCTGAGCTCGACGCTCTCGGGGGGCGAGTCGCAGAGGATACGCCTCGCCACGCAGATCGGCTCAAACCTCACCGGCGTGCTCTACGTGCTAGACGAGCCGACGATCGGCCTGCACAACCGCGACAACGACAGGCTCATGGGCACGCTCACGCGCCTGCGCGACCTGGGCAACACCGTGATCGTGGTCGAGCACGACGAGGACATGATCAGGGGCGCGGACTGGGTGATCGACCTCGGGCCGGGGGCCGGCGTCCACGGCGGGAGGGTCGTCTTTGAGGGCACGGTCGCGCAGATGCTCGACGGCAAGGCGTCAGTCACGGGCCGCTACCTCAAGGACCACTCGATCATACGCCTCGGCCCGCGCGCGCGCAAGAGGCGCGGCACGCTCACGGTGGCCGGCGCCTCGGAGAACAACCTGCAGTGGATCAACGTGGACTTTCCCATGGGCCTGCTCATCGCCGTGACCGGCGTGTCCGGCTCGGGCAAGTCCACGCTCGTCAACGAGATACTCCTAAAGGCCCTCAACGAGCGCACGTACGGCTCGCGCGAAAAGCCCGGCAGGCACAGGGACATACGCGGCGCGCACCGCCTCGACAAGGTCATAGGCATAGACCAGTCGCCCATAGGGCGCACGCCGAGGTCAAACCCCGCCACCTACATTGGCGCGTTCACGCACATACGCGAGCTCTTTGCGTCAACGGAGCTTGCGCGCGAGCGCGGGTACTCGCCGGGCCAGTTCTCGTTCAACGTCTCGGCGGGCAGGTGCTTTGCGTGCGAGGGCGACGGGATAAAGCTCATAGAGATGCAGTTCCTCTCGGACGTGCACGTCAAGTGCGACGAGTGCCGCGGCGCGCGCTACAACTCGGAGACGCTCGCGGTCCTCTACAAGGGAAAGAGCATAGCCGACGTGCTCGACATGACCGTCGAGGATGCGCTGGGCTTCTTTGGCAACGTGCCGCCCATACAGCGCAAGCTGCAGACGATGCAGGACGTGGGCCTTGGGTACATACGCCTGGGCCAGTCATCGACGACGCTCTCCGGCGGCGAGGCCCAGCGCGTCAAGCTCGCAACGGAGCTCTCAAAGCGCGCGACGGGGCGCACGCTCTACGTCCTGGACGAGCCGACGACGGGCCTCCACTTTGCCGACGTCGAGAGGCTCCTGACAATACTCGACAGGCTAGCCGGCGGGGGCAACACGGTCATAGTCATAGAGCACAACATGGACATCATCAGGAACGCCGACTGGATAATAGACCTCGGGCCGGAGGGCGGCAACAAGGGCGGGCGCATAGTCGCCGAGGGGACCCCCGAGGAGGTCGCCGCCGGGAGGGGCCACACGGCGCGCTACCTCGCGCGCCACATGGCGAGATGACGCGCGACGCGCGCGCCGCCGGAGCGCCAGCCGGCCCCGGCGTGTACATCATGCGCGACGCCGGCGGCGAGGCCATATACATCGGCAAGGCAAAGAACCTCAAGAGCCGCGTCTCGTCGTACTTTGTCGGGACGCACGACGCAAAGACGGCAAGCCTCGTCGAAAAGGTGGCTAGCATCGAGTATGTCCTGCAGGACAAGGAGTCCGAGGCGTTCCTGCTGGAGTCCAACCTCATAAAGCGCCACCGGCCCAGGTACAACATTGAGCTAAAGGACCAGCAGCGCTACACCTACCTGCGGATCACGGACGAAAGGTACCCGCGCCTCGTCGTCGCGAGGCGCACGCGCGGGGGCGGCTTTTTGGGCGCCGGCCGCGTGTACGGGCCGTTCACGCGCGGGAGCTCAAAGGTCCTCACGATAGGCTCGCTTAGAAAGGCCTTCAAGGTCCGCATCTGCAAGACGCTGCCCAAGCGGGCGTGCCTCGAGTACCACCTGGGCAACTGCGACGCGCCGTGCGAGTTCGAGTCCGCCGCGCGCGAGTACGCCGGCAACATTGCGGGCCTAAAGGCCGTCCTGCGCGGCGGGGCCGCGGCGCGCGAGTTCGCCTCGCGCCTGCGCGCCGAGATGGACGAGGCCTCGGCGGCCCTCCAGTTCGAGCGCGCGATGGGCATACGCGACACGCTCTGGCGCCTCGGCGCGCTCCACGAGGGCCAGAGCGTCGAGAGGCCCGGCGGCACGCCCGACGAGGACTATGTCGCGATGCGCCTCGACGAGACGGGCCAGACGGCCCTAGTGATGACGATGAGGGGCGTGCGCGGCGTCATACGCGACACGGAGAGGTTTGAGTTTGACCTCGTCGCCGACAACACGCTGGCCAACTTTGTCTACCAGTACTATACGACGCGCGATGTCCCGCGGTACATCGTGGCCAGCGAGGCGCCGGACGGGGCCGCGTCCCTCGAGGAGGCCCTCGCCTCGGCGTGCGGCCACGACGTGTCCATAGTCGTGCCGCGGCAGGGCAAGAGGCGCAGGGTCATAGAGATGATACTGCGGAGCCTCGACGTCGTGAGGGCCGCGCGCGTCGCGCCGGGCATGGCCGAGCTGCGCGACGCGCTGGGCCTCGCGCGCGCGCCGCGGGCCATAGAGTGCTTTGACATATCAAACCACGGCGAGGACTATGCCGTCGGCGCGATGTCGCGCCTCGTCGACGGCGAGCCGGACAGGGGCGGGTACAGGAACTTTAGGATACGCACGGTGAGCGGCCGCGACGACTATGCGATGATCGCCGAGGTCGTGCGCAGGCGCTACTCGCGCCTCGCCGACGAGGGCGGCCCGATGCCCGACCTCGTCCTCGTCGACGGCGGGCGGGGCCAGCTGCGCGCCGCCCTCGGCGCGCTGGCCGACGCCGGCGTCGAGGTCGCGTGCGCGTCCATAGCAAAGCGCGACGAGGAGGTCTTTGTGCCCGGAAAGGGCGGGCCGGTGCGCCTGGGCCGCCGCAGCCCCGCGCTGCAGGCCCTGCAGCGCGCGCGCGACGAGGCCCACAGGATAGGCGTTAGGCACAACCGCAGGCTGCGCGCGCCGGGGCGCGCTCCTAGGCCCGGGCGGCGCGCGCGCGCCTGAGGCGCACGCGCCCGTCGGCGACCATCGCGGCGGCCTCGACGTAGGCCCGGTGCTCCTGCGCGAGGATTCGCGCCGAGAGCGACTCCTCGGTGTCCCCGTCGAGCACGCGCACGGCGCGCTGCGCGACTATCGGGCCCGTGTCCACGCCGGCGTCCACAAAGTGGACCGTGCAGCCCGTGACGCGCACGCCGGCGTCTAGCGCCTGCCGCTGCGCGCCGAGGCCCGGAAACGACGGCAGGAGGGCGGGGTGCACGTTGAGGAGGCGGCCCCTGTACGCCGAGACGAGCTCGGGGCCGACTATGCGCATGAACCCTGCCAGGCAGACAAGGCCGGCGCGCGGCGTGACGCCGTGGCGGCGCAGGGCCGAGGCCAGCAGGCGGTCGTACTCGAGCCGGCTCCCCCCAAAGCCGGCGCTCCGGACCACCTCGGTGGCCACGCCGAGCCTGCGCGCGGCGGCCAGGCCGGCGGCGCCCTCCCTGCTCGATATGACCACGCGCGGCTCGGCCCTGATGCGGCCGGCCTGCGCGGCGCGCACGAGGGAGGCCATGTTGCTCCCCCTCCCCGATATGAGGACGGCCATGCGCAGCGGCGCGCGCGTGCCGGCCGTCAGTGCCACGCCCCCACGCCGCGGCGCGCGCGCGGGGGCGCATATAACCCTCGTGGGCGCGCCGGCTGCCCGGCGCGGGGCCAAAACGGCGCGCACCGCGGGCCAGCTTGCGGCAAACGGCGGTGTTTATAGCGGCCGCGTGCCGGCCCCGCGCCCGCAGTGGAGCCGCCAGTGGCCGACGGGAGGCGAGGGATTGTCTGCAGGTCGCGAGGGCGCGAGGTCTGCCTCGACCCGCCCGGCCGCGTGGGGTCCGGCCTGGCCTTTGTGTCGCACGCGCACGCCGACCACCTCCCGGCCTCCGGGACCGCGGCCGTCTCGTCTGAGGGCACGCGCAGGCTCGCCGGCGCCAGGGACGTCGAGATACGCGGGGCCGAGGGCTCCGGCCTGGAGATGGTCGACGCGGGCCACATACTCGGCTCGCGCGGGGCCCTCTTTGACGACGTCTTCTACACGGGCGACATTTGCACGCGCACGCGCGCGTTCATGCGCGGCGCGCGGGTCCCGCGCTGCCGCACGCTCATAACCGAGACGACCTTTGGCATACCGTCATTCTCGTTCCCCCCGCCGGCCGAGGTCGCAAGGAGGGTCAACGGGATAATAGCGTCGGCCTTTGAGCGCGGCCGGCCCGTGGTCCTGCTCGGGTACCAGCTCGGCAAGGCGCAGCTCATAACGCACATGTTTGGCCACTGGGCGCCGCTGTACGCGCACGACTCGATAAGGGCGATAAACGGCGTGTACGAGGAGATGGGCGTCAGGATGCCCCAGACCGTGGGCCACTCCGAGGCCGAGGCCCGCGGCCTCCTCGCGCGCGGCCCGTGGGTCATGGTCGCGCCCATGGGCGCCGGCGCCTTTGCCTCCGGCCTGAGGAGGAGGCACCGCGCCGTGACCGTGGCCTTTAGCGGCTGGGCCGGCTCGGGCCACGCCGCCGAGCGGCGCGGGGCCGACTATGTCGTGCCGCTAAGCGACCACTGCGACTTTGGCGAGCTCGTCGGCATGGTCGTGGCCAGCGGGGCCGAGACGGTCTACACCACGCACGGCTATGCGTCCGAGTTTAGCGCGCACCTGCTCTCGATGGGCATAGACGCGCGGCCCGTGCCCAGGGCCGCGCCTTAAGGGTTAATTAGCCTCCCCACGGCGCGCCGCGCGCAGTGCCGGGGTCGCCTAGCCTGGTGGGGCGCGCGCTTGGAAACCCTGACGGGCCGCAGAGCGCGTATTCGCAAGAGTACGGGAGTTCGAATCTCCCCCCCGGCGCCAAAACCCCGCCCCGGCGGGAGCCGCGCGGGGCCGGCCATGGCCAGGTTTGACGTCGCCATAGTCGGCGCCGGCGTGCTGGGCGCGTGCGTGGCCTACTGGGTGTCGTCCGCATGCCGCGCCTCGGCGTGCGTGCTCGAGGCCGGCGGCGCGCCGGCCATGCATGCGAGCTCGCGCAACACGGGCGTGGTCCACTCGCCCTTTTACCTCGATCCGGCCTCGCGGGGCGAGATGGCCGCGTCGATGGTCGCCTCGAGGCCGATGTGGGAGCGCATGGCGCGCCGCTCCGGCGCGCCCTGGCGCGAGGTCGGCGTGCTCGAGGTCGCCGTCGAGGACGCGCAGCGCGGCGCGCTCGAGCGCCACGCGCGCTGGGGGCCGCAGAACGGCATGGCCGAGGGCGACGTCGAGCTCCTCGACGGCCGCGCGGTCGCCGCGCTCGAGCCCAACGTGCGCGCCGCCGCTGCCCTGCGCTGCAGGACAGAGGCGGCGACTGACTTTGCGCGCCTCACGCGCGCGGTCCTCGCCGAGGCCGAGGCCGCCGGCGCGACTGTCGCCCTGGGCCACGACGTCACGGCGGTGTCGCATGCCGGCGGGGCGCGCGCGCTCACCGCGCGCGGCGCGGCGCGCATAGAGGCTGGCCTCGTCATAAACTGCGCCGGCGCGCGGTCGCTGCAGGTCGCGCGGATGCTGGGCCACGCCGCCGGCCACACGGCCCTGCACTTTCGCGGCGAGTACTGGAGGGCCGCCGGCGAGCACGCCGGCATGGTCGGCACGTCAGTCTACTCCGTTCCGAGGTACCCCGAGTACCCGTTTTTGGACCCGCACTGGATAGTCCGCGCCGACGGGCGCGCCGAGATAGGGCCAAACGCGGTCCCCGTCGCCGCCCCGGAGGCGTACTCTGGAACCGGCGGGGCGCGCGCCGTGGCCTCAAAGCTGCGCGATGTCGCCTCCGGCGGCGCGGCGCGCCTCCTGCGCGACCCCGCGTTCCTCCGGATGGCCGTCGGCGAGTGGCGCAGCTCGCTGTCGCGCTCGGCGATGGTCTCGAGGATACGCGCGTTTGTGCCGGGGGCGCGCGCGCGCATGTTCACGCAGCGCGGGATGGCGGGCATCCGGACCCCCATAGTCACGCCCGCCGGCAAGATGGCCCCCGAGACCATGGTCGAGGTCTCCGAGGGCGCGTGCAGCGTGCTAAACTACAACTCGCCGGGGGCCACGGGCGCGCCGGCGTGGGCCGCGCGCCTGGTCAGGCGGCTCTGCGAGGGCGGCCACCTGGCCCCCGCGGGCGGCGCGGGCCGCGGCGAGTGGTCCATGGCCGAGGCGCTCGGGCAAGGTTAATACCGCGCCTTGCGCGCCGCGCGCGGCGATGATGCCCAGCACGTGCTCGGTGGGCGAGGCAGGCCGGCGCTGCGCGAGCGCGCCCACGAGGGTGATCTCGATAGACTCGGCTGACGGCGAGTACATGGTCGGCGTCTCGTGCGAGCGCCACGCCGCGGCCCTGCGCTCGCGCGTCATGGCCCTGCAGGGCCACGGGGCCATACCGGCCGGAAGCGTGCGCCTCGCGCCGCTGAGCGCAGTCGGGACCGACTGCCTAAAGGGCGAGTGCGCGCCCGACGTGCCCGACGGGGCCCTGGCCGGCGGCGACGGCGGGGCCTAGGGCGGGGCGGCAGGCTGTTATAGGGCCGCATGCGGGGGTGCGCGCATGGGCGGCAGGATACCCCATGGCCTGGGCAGGATCGCGCGCGCCGGATCGCGCATGGTGGGCAGGGAGACGGCGTACGACCACGGGCTAAGAATCAACGCGCTCGTGAGCCGCGGCGAGAGGCTCATCCTGAGGAAAAAGTTCGCCAAGGCCCTCAAGGTGTACAGCCGCCTTCTCGAGATGTACCCCGACTCGCCCCTGCCGCGGCTGGGCGTGGCCGTCGCGCTGTTCAAGCTGGGCCGCCGCGGGGAGGCCATGGTCGAGTGCGATCGCGCAATGGGCATGGAGCCCCGCTACCTGGCAAGCTATGGGTGCGGCGACGGCGCGCCGGATGGCCGGGGCGCCGGCGGCGGGGCCGTCTCGGCGTACGGCCCCTCCGTGTCGCTAAACCCCAGGTACCCCTATTACCACTCTAGCTGCGGCGACTCGCTCTACGGCATGGGCCGCCGCGAGGAGGCCCTTGCGGCGTACGTCCGCGCCGTGGAGCGGGATCCCAACTATGACCACTACCACGCCAGCTGCGGCGATGCCCTCTCCGGGCTGGGCCGCCACGAGGAGGCCCTGGCCGCGCACGGCCGCGCCGCGGAGCTGAGGCCCGATCGCCCATATCACCACGCCAGCTGCGGCGACGAGCTCTCCAAGCTGGGCCGCCACAAGGAGGCCATGGCGGCGTACGTCCGCGCCGCGGAGATAAGCCCCAACTCGGCATGGGCGAGCCGCGGCTGCGCCGACGCGCTCAGGGCGATGGATCGCAACGAGGGGGCCCCGGGCGGCTAGCCGGCGTTGGCGCGCGCGTGGAGGATAGAGCGCGAGGACGACTATTACAGGATACTCGACCCCTCGCGCAACATCGCCGCGTACCTCGACCCCGACTATGGCATACCGCACGACGCCGAGGACGCCCCCGAGAGGGTCGAGGAGATGGCCCGCTCCGGGCAGGGCGTGCCGGGCGCGTTTGTCATGGTCCCGATGGCAAAGTTTGGCATATTTGACAGCGACTATGACTCGGACATTGCCGGCCTGCGGGGGCGCCTCGAGGGCGTCACGTCGCGCGTGGAGCGCTGGGCCGAGTTCGCCGAGTCGTGGCCCGGGGGCCATGACCACCACGTGCGCATATCGCACACGGACCACGACATGCTCAGCATCACGTTCTATGTGGCGTTTGGCCGCGACGTGCGCATCGACGGCGGCGAGCTCCTAGGCGCAGTCGCGCCAATGCTCGAGGGCCTGAGGGCCAGGGGCCTCATCTAGGGGCCTGCGCGCCCGCGCTGCGCGTCGGCGTACGCCGAGAGGGCCTCCGACTCGTACTCGAACGCGTCCTGCAGGAGCGCGCCGGAGCGCGCCCTGCTCTGCTCGTCCCCCGTGCGAACCCACTCGGCATGGGCCTCGTCGGCGTCGCGCTGCGACCCGGCGGAGAGCTCAAAGAGGCGGACCGCGGGGCCAAACCCCGGAGGCGGCTCGAGGGCGCCATAGCGCGCGACCATGGAGTCCATTCGCGCCAGGTGCCCCTCGTAGTACTCGAGGAGCTCGGCGTCCGTCGCGGCGCCGGCCTCCCACGAGCTGACCCGCGCGGCGAGCTCCGACTGCGCGGCCTTGAGGTTGTCCTGCGCGTCGAGCAGCGAGTTGCCAAACATCATTCCCGAGACGCGCATGCGCTCGCGCGCGTCGTGGGTGTAGGCCGCGGCTATGACGATGGCCGCCACGGCGGCCGCGGCGACTGCTACCTTTTGCCTGTCATTCAAGGCTACCCGACATAGTTGCCGCGCTCGTCTGTGACCAGGTCGATCGTCATCTCCGTCCCGCTGATAAACGACTCGTTGCGTATCGTCCTCACCCTGCCCACGTCGAGGTGGTGCGGCCATATCTCGACTACGATCGCGCCGACCTCTATGCCCTCCGGCGCGTCGGTGAGCACAATGTCCTCCGGCCTCACGCCGTGGTCCCGCAGCTTTTTGAGCGCGTGCTCGACGAGCGGCTCGGGGTTGTTGTGGTTTATCGCCCAGACCTTGCCCGTGTACGAGATCGTCGCCTGGCCCATGCGCTCACGCCTCGCCTATCACGTTTAGCGTGATCGTGCTCACGACGCGCGTGAGCTTGCGTATCCGGGTTGCCACGGTCCTCTCAAACTCCTCAGTCGTCCCCGTCTCGACCTCGGCGATAATGTCGTACGCGCCAAAGGTGAGGCGGGCCGACTTTACGCCCGGTATGCGCGTTATCTCCTCGAGGACGTACTCCTCGGCCCCCAGGTCGCAGTTGAGCAGCACGTATCCCGAGTGCAACGCGCCCCAGCGCCTACGCGCGGTCCTTTAAAGCGTGTCGCCTACCAGCGGCTGCGCAGGCCACGGTAGTCCCTCCGGGGCCCGCGCGGGGCGCGCGAGCCGCCGTCGCGGCCGCCCTCGCCTCCGCCGTACCGCCCCCCGCCGCGGCGCCCCCCGCGGTCGCGCCCGCGCGGGCCGTCGCGGTCGCGGCCCCCGCCGCGGCCGCGAAAGCCCCCGCCGCGGCGCGGCGGGCCGCGCTGCCCAAAGCGGGACCCCGCCCGCGGGACGTCGCGCTTGAGGCGGTCGGGTATGTTGACCTCTATGCCCATGACGGCGTTGAGGTCGGTCATCTCCGCCTTCACCTGCCTCTTGATGATGTTAAAGTCGCCCACTGACGAGTACGACACGAGCGTGATCGCGCGGCCCTTGGCGCCGGCGCGCGCCGTGCGCCCGATGCGGTGAAAGTAGACCATCTCCTGGTTTGGCACGTCATAGTTCACGACGAGGGCGACCTCGGGCACGTCTATCCCGCGCGCGGCGACGTCAGTCGCCACGAGTATCTGGGCCTTGCCCTGCCTAAACTTTGACATCGAGTGCTCGCGCTTGCTCTGCGACATGTCCCCCTCTATGGCCACCGTGTTGAACTTGTCGTCGCGCAGCATCTTTGCGACGTCGCGCGTGCGCCACTTTGTCGAGCAGAACACTATGGTCTGGCCCTCGCCGTTCTCGCGTATAAACCGCGTGAGGTACTTTATCTTTTCGCGGTCGCGCAGGACGAGGAACGACTGGTCTATGCCCTCGCCGCTCAGGTCGTCGGCGTCAAGGAGGAACTGCTTTGGGTTTTGCAGGTACTCCTCGGAGAGGCGCAGTATGGGGACGGGCATCGTCGCCGAAAAGAGCGACATCACCTTTTCCTTTGGTGTCTGCGCGAGTATGAACTCGATGTCCTCGATGAAGCCCATGTCAAGCATCGTGTCGGCCTCGTCGAGGACCACGTGCGCGACGCGGTCGAGCTCGACGGACTCGCGCTCGATGTGGTCTATGAGGCGGCCCGGCGTGGCGACGAGTATGTCGGCCCCGCGCCTGAGCTCGTCGAGCTGGCCGCCCATGCCGGCCCCGCCGTAGATCGCCACGGTCCGTATCCCCGTGTGGCGGCCAAACTTTTTGATCTCCGTCGTTATCTGCAGCGCGAGCTCGCGCGTCGGGGCCACGACGAGGCCCTGCACGCCCTTGCCGGGCTCGATGGCCTGCAGCATCGATATCGAGTAGGCCGCCGTCTTGCCCGTGCCCGTGTGGGCCTGGCCTATGACGTCGCGGCCGGAGAGAAGGACGGGTATGGCCGCCTCCTGTATGGGAAAGGCCTCCCTAAAGCCCTGCTCGGACAGGGCGTCAAGTATGCTCTGCTTGATTCCAAGCTCCTCGAACCTCGTCATTCTCTCTCTTCTGCCTGGGCAACGGCAGAGAGGGTCAGCGCCGCTCCGCCATTATTCCGTTGGGCGGCCCTGATTTGGGGTTGGTTATAAGCCTGTCCCCGCAGGCGTGGGCGTGGGGAGCCAATGGGGGGCTTTGAACCCCCGACCTTTCGCTTACAAGGCGAAAGCTCTACCAGGCTGAGCTACATTGGCGCCTCCGCGCCTGCGGCGGCCGTCTTGTTTAAACCGTTTGGCGCCGCCGCGGCGGCGCGCGAGTTTTATAGAGCCGCGTCCGGCCCGCGCGCGCCGTGGCGAGGATACGCCCCAGGAGGCTCAGGGTTATGGCCGTCGCGTTTTTGGCCACGGGGGCCGCGGGGATCGCCATCGGCCTGGGGGCGCAGGCCGTCTATGGTGCCCAGACGTTCTATGTGACGTTTCTGGGCACGATAAACCTCTGCCTCGGCGGCCTGGCGGGGTGGCTCTACCTGACTCGCAAGCCGCGCCGCGGGCGCCATGCCAATTAAGACATAAATACCATATTCCGGCGGCGCGGGGCCGCGTTGCTGGATCTTGTGCCAAAGCGCCTCTTCCTGACGAGGGGAAAGGGCGTCCACGAGGACCGCCTCACGAGCTTCGAGTATGCGCTGCGCGACGCCGGGATCGCCGGCACAAACCTCGTCCTCATATCGAGCATATTCCCTCCGCACGCCAGGCTCGTCTCGCGCAAGGCCGGCCTCGGCGAGATCAGGGCGGGCCAGATACTGTTCACGATATACTCCAAAAACCAGACAAACGAGCCGCACCGCCTCTGCGCGGCCTCCGTCGGCGTCGCGCAGCCAAAGGACAAGAACCGCTACGGGTACCTCTCCGAGTACGACTCGTACGGCCAGAACGAAAAGCAGGCCGGCGACTATGCCGAGGACGTCGCCGCGCAGATGCTCGCCTCCTCGCTCGGGATAAAGTTTGACATTGACAAGAGCTGGGACGAAAAGAGGCAGCAGTGGACCATATCGGGCCAGATATACAAGACGTCAAACGTGACGCAGACGGCAAAGGGTAACCGCGACGGCAAGTGGACCACGGTCTTCGCCGCCGCGGTCCTCCTCCTCTAGCGCCGCCTCCACAGCGCGTACAGCGCGGCGCCGGCCCCGGCGGCCGCGGCAAGGCCCGCGTACGGCAGCCACGCCACGCCTCCGCCTGGCTCGCCCGGCTGCGCGGCAGGCGCAGGCGGCTCCGCCGGCGGCGCCGGATCCGGATCGACTGGCCCGTCAAGCGGGACGGTCGTAAAGGCGAGCTCGCCCTCCTCGACCTCGTCCAGGCCGCCAAACAGGAACCTCCCCTCGATCACGGGGCCTGACACGGGGTCAAATACCCATCCGGCGTGGCCGACGGCCGACGGCAGGAGCTGGCCGTCGATTATCACCGTGGGCAGCAGGGCCGTCGCCGACGAGGACACGCGCGAGGGCTCGCCCGGCACCACGATTGCGCGCACGAGAGAGCCGAGCGGGCTGGATCCCTGCCCAAAGACGCGCGAGCGCTCTAGCGAGTCAAACGGAAGGAGCGCAAGCGGGTCGACGGCGCCGGCCTCGGCGCCCTCTAGCACGGCCGAGACCCTGACTTGCATGAGCGGAGCGCCGGCCACGGGCGTCACGGAGACGAGGGCGGCGTTGAGCTCGTCAATGTACGAGTCGCCTATCTCGCGCGCGCCGGCCTGCACGGCGTCGATGCCCTCCCACTCGCCGCTGCGCAGCGAGCTCACTACGACGCAGGACTCGTCAACCACCCCCGGCACGCACGAGTCCTCGTTGGTCAGCACGACGTAGGCTAGGCGGTCGTCGGCCCCGATCCTCGCGGCCAGGTCGCCTGGCAGCTGTATGTCGGCCGTGCTCGTGCTCTGGAGCGTGACCGAGACGGTCGTGTTGCCCGTGCCGGCGGCGTTGACTAGGACCTGCGCGACCTCGCGGAGCGTGGGCTCGCCCTCCTGGGCCTCCGACGCGGCGGCCAGCGCTGCGACTAGGATGGCGGCGGCCGCCATCGCGGTTCTGGCGATCACGGCGGCTCGGCGAACGGCGCTCCTTAAAAGCCATGTGAGGGAAGGCAGGTGCCAGACTTCGTGCCGCTGGCAGGCACGCAGGCCTTTGCGCGGCACCTCAATGCGTGCCGCGGTTGGCAGAGGTTTTCTGGCCACAAGCGCGCCGCGACCTCGACAGTGGAAATCCGCGCCCTGCGGCAAGTGTGCTCCATATTAGAGAGCTACATACGTTTTGTCGACACAACGTCTGAAAACCGTTTGCCGCATGTCGCAAATAGAATCTCCTGCCTTTTTCCGTCTATCACAATGCGCTGTTCCTTTAGTGCCCTAGCCTTTCCAGAGTCACGAAAATCCCTGGACACAAACACTGGGAAAATCCTATAGCGAGCGCATTTGGATTGTGCCAGTATGCGCTTGGCAAGTGCTGCGCCCTCCTCAAGCTGTGAGCAAACTTCCGATATTGAGTATGACGCGCCCTTAAGTTCAACGACTGCAACGTACGTGTTATTCCGTATTTCTATTATTATGCAGTCAGACATCTTGCCAGGAATGTTATAGGCAGATTTGATCGCGTCGCAGTCTAGAATCACATGTTTATAATTTAGGCTTGCGCAAAAGCTGCACCCTGTGCCTTTACTTTTGCATAGATCAATCTTAAATTTATAACCCCATTTTTCCATGATTGCTTCGAATGACACCTAGTCATCACCATTGTCGCCGTTACGCATAGTGTCGTTCAGTAGCGCATCTTTGTTGTACATTCCTATGGACACGTTGACAAATTCTTCCTGCGAGATCCCCTCCGTTGCTGAGTGTGGTATTTCTTTTATCTCATAGTTGCCAGTGGCTTTTTTCTTGAACACGTACGGGGCCACTTCGCTATCCAAAAGATAGTCGTTCTTGTCGTAATCGTTATTCTCCCTTTGGTTTTCCGTGAGGTTCCCAAGCTTTACAAACATGCTGAGCTGCTCCAAAAAGAAAACGCTGTGAGTTGTCAACAGTATCCTCACCCCGCGCCTTACAAGAAAGACCAAGTGCTTTGCAAGGACCAGCTGGTTTGCTGGATGTAAGTGCGCCTCTGGTTCCTCAATGATCAACATGTCTCCTTTCTGTAGGTCAGATCTAAGAAACAGAGACAGGGGGGCAATTTCTGCTATGCTTGACGAGGATATGTGTATTGGAATGTCCTTTTTCATAAACCGGTAAAATATTTCAGGAATTCCAATGGCGGGGTTGGAAACTAGAATTTCTCCCTCAAAGAGTTTAGACTCCACGCTTTCCCCCACCCCGCGAAACGTGGCACCGTTATTGGGCTTTGTGTTAATGGTAGACGACACAAATCCTGAGATCACGCCAGTGACTCCCGGCAAGGCCGGTCGAGCCCTGTGAAACAGACGAGATTGTATGCTGCCAGACACCACGGCTCTGTATGCGTGCATAAGCCCAGATCGCGCAGCGGGAAAATAGTAGGAATTTAACGGTATGTGTTCGTCAGACATGTATAGGATGTGCAACAGCAGTGTCAAAAGCGCAAGCGTGCCATCGTTAACGTCGTTAGGGAGATCCTTAGAGATTTGCTCGATAGCCTCAGAGGATTTTGAGTTCATCAGCGACACAAAGTCGTCAAATTTTGGATCTTTCATGTATGAAGGCCTTACTAAGAATTTGCTCGTGTTGCGCTTTATCAAAAAATCGTTTTTAGTGTAACTTATGCGCGATACAGCTTTTTTCGATATTGTGGCAGAAAAATTGTTGTTGTTGCATATGCTAAGTTTTGACGATGGTGCGCCTATTCGAACTAGATCGCGCAGTCGCAATCCAAAATTGTTAACAAGGGCTTGTGAAAAGTGAGTTTCAACGTTTTGGAATATCATTTTGTATATCCTGTTTACAAGTTCTGACGGGATTATGACATAACCACTACGCTGTGGTTTTGTGCGTAGCAAGCGATCCAAAGCACGCGCCATAGATCTAAACTCCGGTTTGAGAATCTGTTCATTGACGTGCCTCGGCATGAACCAGT
>RKSK01000173.1 GCA_007570915.1 Cenarchaeum sp. | reverse complement strand
GGCGAGCCCCCGGGAGGGCCAGGCCCCGATCCGCCATGGTCAGCCCCGCGCCGAACCCCCGGAGCACAGGTTCGCGCGGCCCGGCACGGACGCGTGGCGTCGATGCGTCCCGCTAGAGCCGCACGGCCCGGGCGTGCCTGGCTTGCCGAACGGCCCCGCGGCGCCGGTTTCCAGATCACGGATTCCCGCACCGGCCCTACGCGGGCGCGGAATTTGCAGAGTCGGCAGCGCGCCTCCTCCGTCCCACCGGGGACGGGTCGCCAGGATCCAGCATGCTGCCGAAGAGAAGGGACGGGTTGGCGTCAAGGGCGCTGGCGCTAGCCGCGCCACAGGCCCGCCCGATCCCGGCATTTCCACCGCGATGTCCTGCACGCTGGTCATGGGCCTTTTCCCGTGCTACTGACAAGGTGGCCACACCGGGACATCACGGTGCCGGCCATCTCGGCCATGCGCGAGGCCGCCAGCGCGGGCGTCTCCGGCGTTCCCGCCGCAGCCACAAGCCCCAGGGCGGGCCGCCGGCACATTCGGATCATGTGGGACGGGCGGGCCGTGCCCCCTCTTGTCCCCCTCAAGCAGGGTCGGCTCCCCGGCCCTGCGCGATCTCTGGGAAATGCGCCTTGCCACATGGCAGACAAGTGGCATGACGGGGAACGCAAACACGGAAAAGAGGCCGGCAAGCGCGGGCATGCCACGGACAAGCCCGGCTACCGCGGCGACCGAGGCTGCTGCGATCCCAACCGTCGCCATGATTGCGGCATTGCCGGCCTCCCCGGGTCGCGGCGCGCGCTGGCCGTGCCCTGGAACCGCGCGGCGCCCCGGCCACGCTGGGCAAAAAGGCCATTGAGCCGCCCGGCCCCCGGGCCGCCCTGCGGCGACCCTATTCCTACATGCGGTGGCTTGGTGGAAGCGCGGCCGACCGCGCCGTCCTTTCCAGCCCGTCCGGGCCCCCGCCGCCCGCCTCGGCCAGAAACGCCGCCCCCGCGGCGTCGCCGCCAAAGAGGCCCGAGGGCGCGGCGGGGCGCACGGGACTCGCCGCGCGGAGGCCGACGGCCAGCTGCGTGGCCGGCGGCCCGAGCATGCCGTCGCGGCAGCCGCATCCCATGTCAAGGCCGTGCCGCCCGGCGATCGCCGCGCAGTGGTGGGCCAGTCCCCCGTGATCCGGCTCGTCGAGGCCGCGATGATCCCCCTCTCCTCAAGGAGGCCGACAAAACGGGACGGCCTTGGGAGGCGCGCCTCGCGCCCTCTGCCCAGCTGGATTGCCTCCCCCCTCCCCTCCTCGCCTTTTGAGCGCCCAGGCAAAACCCCGACGGCTCTTGCGTTGTCGGCCAGGCCGGGGTGCGGGCAGTTCGTCTCGGCCTTCACGGCCGGGGGCACGGGAGGGCACAACAAACACACACGCCGTTTGGATTCCGGGGCCGCGCCCGCCCGCGGCGCCCCGGATTCCCCGCGGGCGGCCCGCCGGCCCGGCCGCCCGCGCCTGAATTATATAGGGAGGGCCGCCGCGCACGCGCCTGTTGGCGCTAGCCAGGGGCTCCCTAGTCATGGTGGAGTATGAGAGCAGGGCAAAGGGCGGCGGGGAGGCCATCGAGACGACGCGCGGGGCGGGGGGCGCGCATGCCCCCAGGCTCATAGCCGTCGGCGAGGGGTGGGTCCTGCGCGGCCTCGACGCCGCGCTGGCCGGGATGTCCGTCGGCGAGAGGCGCTCGATCGAGGTTCCCCCCGAGGGCGCCTATGGCGCGCGCGACCCCAAGAAGGTCAGGATGGTCCCGCTGCGCAAGCTCGGCGAGGACGCCGAAAAGGTCGAGGTCGGCGACGAGATAAAGCTCGACGACCGCAAGGGGACCGTCCGCTACATCGGCTCGGGCAGGGTCCAGGTCGACTACAACCACCGCCACGCCGGCAAGGCCATCACGTACGACCTGCACGTCGTGCGCGAGCTCACGGCCGACGCCGAGAGGGCGTCTGCCATAGTGGACCGGGGCATGGAGGGCGTTGGCCGCGGGACGACGGCGTCGCTAGACGGCGAGACGCTCGAGGTGAACATACCAAAGGAGCTCTTTCGCGCCGAGGGCCTGCAGGCCGCAAAGCAGTCGATACGGCGCGACATGTTTCGGTTTGTGCCGGTGGTGAGGCGCCTGCGCTTTGTCGAGGAGCACCTGGCCGACCCGCCAAAGCCGACGGCGACGCGCGCCGAGTTTCTCGCCGCCGGCGCGAAACCGTCAGGTCACGCCGGTCAGGCGGGCCAGGCGCCTGGCGCCGCGCTCGGTCATCCGCCTCCTGGCCAGTATCGTCCGGCGTGAGGGCCGCAGCGACTGGGCCATGACGAGGGCACGCACGACGTCGCCCTCGCCTATTCCGATGTCAGACGCGCAAACCGGCGCCCCAAGGGAGCGCAGGGCAGATCGGATCGCGCGCCAGTCCTGCCCCTGCAGGCGCGCCGTCATTATCGAGCCAATCCCGCACTTTTCGCCGTGGAGGCCGGCGCCGGGCGCTATGCGGTCAAGCGCGTGCGAGAACAGGTGCTCGGCCCCGGAGCACGGCCTGCTGCTCCCCGCGATCCCCGCGGCGACGCCGGCGCTGATGAGGGCCTCGACGACGGTCCGCATGTCCGGGCCGCCGCGCGCGCCGCCGATCACCGTCTGCGCCGCCATTCGCGCCAGGTTTGCGGCATACTCGCCATAGTACTCGCCACAGTCGTCGCGCCCGATCTCCCAGTCGCGGACGGCGACGATGTTTGCGACAAGGTCGCCGCAGCCGCTGGCGAGCAGGCGCGCCGGCGCGCGGCGGATCACGGCAATGTCGGCGAGGACCCCGAGCGGCGCGCTGGCGACAAGCGAGTGGGGCCGCCTCCCGCGGACCGAGACGAACGGGCTGGCAATCCCGTCGTGCGAGGCCGCAGTCGGCACGCTGACGTAGGGCACGCCGGCCAGGCGCGCGGCCATCTTTGCGGCGTCGACGGCCCTGCCGCCGCCGACGCCGAGGGCGAGGCCGGCCCGCGAGGCGCGGACCTCGCGGCCCAGGCGGCCCAGGGGCCGCGCGCCGTTCTCCGGCGCCTCGTGGACCTCAAAGGAGATGCCGGCCCTGCGCAGCGAGGCCGACGCCGCCCGCCCTACGGCCCCCCAGACGCGGCTCCCGCTGATGACGGCGGCGCGGCGGGCCGGAGAGAGCGAGGCCACGAACGCCCCGAGGCGCGCGATCGTCCCCTCGCCGACTGCCACGCGGCGCGGGAGCTCCATGGTGTGCGTGCGGCCGCGAGGCGCGGCCCTGCGGCCCCCCATGGGCGCGGCGGGGCCATAAAGTTATTTAAAAGGGTGTCCGGCGCGCCCGCCCACCAGGGGCGCATTTTTGCCAGAGATAGAGAACCTCATACTGCACGGGACCACGACGGTCGGGATCAGGGCCGCCGGCGGCGTCGTGCTCTGCGCGGACATGAGGGCCAGCGCGGGCTACTTTATCGCCAACAACAACACCATGAAGATACAAAAGATAGACGGCCACGCGGGCATGACGATGGCCGGCGGCGTGGCCGACGCGCAAAACATCACCGACGTCCTGCGCTACCACGCCAGGCTCCACAGGGTCCGCATGCAGAGGCCCATGCCCATACGCTCGATAACGAGGCTCGCCTCGCTCGTCTTCCACCAGAACCGCGGCTACCCGTTCATAGCGGACATACTCGTCGGGGGCCACGACGCGTCCGGCCCCGCCCTCTACAACATTGACATGTTTGGCTCCGTCGAGCCAAAGTCGTACGTGACGACGGGGAGCGGCTCGCCCGTCGCGTACGGCCTGCTCGAGGACGAGTGGGCCGAGGGGATCTCCATGGACGACGCGGTCCGCGTCGCGTACCGCGCGGTCCGCGCGGCGATTGCGCGAAACATCGGGACCGGCGACGGCATCAACGTCGCGACGATAGACGCCTCGGGGTTCCGCCTCCTCGCCGCCGAGGAGCGCGCGGCGCTGGGGAACGCCTAGGGGCCGGCCCGCATGCGACACAGGCAGCCGCGCGCGCGGCCCGCAGGCAACAGGGCCGAGCGGGCCTCGGGGCAGTCGATCATGGCCGCGATACTGCGCGCGCTGCCCGCCGAGTCCGGCGTGCGCAAGATAGAGTACGAGGGCCCCAAGATCGCGCTCTACACGGACTCGCCGCGCCACCTGCTGGAGCACAACGAGATCGTCTCGGGCCTCGTCAACACGATAAAAAAGCGCATAGTCCTGCGCACGCTCGAGGAGTCAAGAAAGGACGAGGCCGCCGCGCGCCGCGAGCTCGCCGCGCTGATACCAAAGGAGGCGGGCCTGCAGTCGGCGTTCTTTGACGCGGCGACCGGCGAGGTGACGCTCGAGGCAAAGAGGCCGTGGCTCCTGCAGCGCGGCGCGTCGTCCTTTAGCGCAGCGGCCGCGGCCGAGGCGACGGGGTGGATACCGCGCGTCAAGAGGGCCCCGACGTTCCAGTCAAGCACGATGCAGGCGATAAACCACAGCCTCAAGGCGTCGGCGGCGGACAGGGCAAGGCAGCTAAAGAGGATCGGCGAGGACATATTCCGGCCCCGCATATCGCAGAGGACCGACGTGTCGCTGTTCTCGCTAGGCGGGTTTGGCCAGGTGGGCCGCTCGTGCATGCTCCTCGCCACGCCGGAGAGCCGCGTCCTGGTGGACTGCGGCGTAAACCCCGGCGGCCGCTCGCCGGCCGAGACGTTCCCCCGCCTTGACTGGCTCGGCACGACGCTCGAGGACCTCGACGCCGTCGTCATCGGGCATGCGCACCTGGACCACACGGGGTTTTTGCCCGTGCTCTGCAAGTACGGCTACCGCGGCCCGATATACTGCACCGAGCCCACGCTGCCCATGATGAACCTCATACAGCTCGACGCCATAAAGGTCGCCGCGGCGCAGGGCCGCACGCCCGTGTACTCCGAGGCAGACGTGAGGCAGATAATGAAGCAGGCGATCACGCTGCCCTACGGGACCGTCACGGACATATCGCCGGACGTCAAGCTCGTCCTGGCAAACGCGGGCCACATCGTGGGCTCGGCCCTGTGCCACTTTCACATAGGCAACGGGGACCACAACTTTGTCTACTCGGGGGACCTCAAGTTCGCGAAGAGCGCGCTATTCGAGGCGGCGACGTGGAACTTTCCGAGGGCCGAGACGCTGCTCATCGAGTCGACGTACGGCGCAAAGGAGGACATACAGCCCTCAAGGCAGGAGGTCGAGGCCCTCTTTGTCAAGCTCGTCAACGAGACGCTGGCCGGCGGCGGCAAGGTCGTCATACCCATACCCGCCGTCGGGCGCGCGCAGGAGATAATGATGGTCATAGACGCGCACATGAGGGCGGGCCGCATGACGGAGGCCCCCGTGTTCACCGAGGGCATGATAACGGAGGCGTCTGCGATCCACGAGACGCACCCGGACTACCTCGCGCGCGAGCTGCGCCAAAAGATGCTCGAGACCGACGAGAACCCGTTTGGCTCGGAGTACTTTACCAACATCGAGCACCCCGGCGCGCGCGACGAGCCGCTGCGCGGGGGCTCGCCGTGCATCATAATGGCGACGTCCGGGATGCTCGAGGGCGGGCCCATACTAGAGTACTTTCGCGAGCTTGCCCCCGACGAGCGCAACCTGCTGCTGTTCGTGTCGTACCAGGTCAACGGGACCATGGGGAGGAGGGTCCTTGACGGCTCGAGGCAGGCCCAGCTCGTCGGCAGGGGCGGCAAGGTGGGCGTCGTCAACGTGAGGTGCAGGATGGAAAAGCTCGACGGGTTTAGCGGGCACAGCGACTATAACCAGCTGATGTCGTTTGTGCAGAGGCTGCGCCCCAAGCTGCGCCGCGTGCTGGTCAACCACGGCGAGAGGCGCAAGTCGGAGAACCTCGCGTCGGCGATAAGGAGGCTCTACAGGATTCCCGCGCACAACCCGCAGGTCCAGGAGGCCGTCAGGCTATTTTAGCCCATAGTCGGGCTTCCAGATCTTTATGCGCGAGGGCGTGACGATTATGCGCTCCTCGCCGAGGCGCGCGATGTCATAGCCGTTCTCGCCGGCAAGCTCGTAGAGCTCGGTGACCAGCGCGCGCAGCTTTGCGACGTCCTTGCTCGCCAGCGGCGTCACGCGCAGTATGAGGACCATCCCGCGCGCGACGTCCTCCCTTATCTGGCCCATGTCGCTGGGGTCGCGTATCGTGATGGCCTTTAGGTAGGTCGTCGCCTCGTGCCTCTGCATTGTGAGCCCCCGGCGGGCCTCCCCCCTTGAAATACCTTTTTTGCCCCCGCGCGCCTAGAGCATGGCCCGCGAGCACGCGGCCGGCTCGGCGGGAACGGCCCTGAGCGTTCCCCCGAGGGCCCCCGACATGGAGACGGAGCACTCGCGGCCCGGCGCCGAGTCCGAGTAGCGCAGCGTGACGGCCGCGCAGAACGCCGTGTGGCCCGCGGCGCCGGCCCCGCGGACCAGCGTGACGGGCCCGACGTTCTCGGCGTCCTCCATGACAATGTCATCGGGGAGCGCAAGCGAGCGTATCGCCTCGTTCTCTGACTTGTCCCTGCCGACGATCATGCGCGCGTCGCCGGCGAGCCGAAAGTGGCGGCCCACCTTTAGGAGCTCGATGTCGTTTATCGTCGGCGTGTCCGTGTGCGCAAACAGGTCCTTTGCGCGCCGGCCAAACGCCTTGTCGGTCAGGAGGCACCCGCCGCCGGCGTTTGGCGGGTTTGCGATGCCGTACTCGCGGGCCATGCGCAGCTGCGGCTTGCGGCTGCGGCCGCGGACCATGCCGAGGTCCTCGCGGCGTATGAGGCCGTCGCGCTCGGCGTCGGTCGGGTCGAGCAGCGCGGCGCTCAGGGGCCTCACGATCTTGCCGCGCAGGCCGGCGTCCTTTTCTATCACGCGCATCGCGTCGCGGTGCTGGCTCATGGGCCGCTGGCCCAGAACCTCGCCGGATATGACAAACTCGGCCCCAA
>RKSK01000089.1 GCA_007570915.1 Cenarchaeum sp. | reverse complement strand
CTGGGATATGCCGGAGGCGAGCGGCCCCGGGGCGCGCTCGCCCTGCCTGTGCCTGTGTCACACGCTGACGGCTCGTCTGCTGCCACGGTTGAGCTTGGCGACAATCTAGTAGAGGGCACGTGGACAGTCCACGTTCCCGGCTCCATACGCGACGGCTCGGGAAACCTGCGCCCGATGGGCGTCGTTTCAGCAGAGTACGTAGCGCCACCTCCGGTGACCATATCGTACACCGTGCTGCCCCCCTCTGGAACAGAGGCCAGAACCGCCCCGTTTGGCGAATACGCACGAACGGGAGACAGGATTTCCCTGTCCGTGACATTTGGAGAAGCCGTGTCCACCGCGCCCACCGTGCTGTTTGTGGGCAAGACCGCCGAGTCGTCCGCAGTCACCATGACGGCCGGACAGGCTGCAAACGAGTGGGTCGCGACATATACAGTGGAGTCGGCCGCAGTCGCGCCGGGAATCGACGGCGTGTTCTCGTTTGCGGCCACGGCCACCGCAGACGCCGGCTCGACTCTAGCCGTTACGCAGGCCTCCGGCAGCACGGCTCCGCCGACCATCGATCGGGCGGCCCCGGCATTCTCAGCCGCCTCAACAAGCCGCGACACCACCGTAATCACGTTTGGCGAGCCGGTTCACGGGCTGGCTGACCCCTCCCACTGGAGGATAACCGAAGACGCCTCCGACCCCGAGGCTTCCGAGCCAGTGCAGGTGGCAATATCTGCCATATCTACAGGCGGGGGGGAACCCGGTTCGGGGGCGCAGGGCGTCGCCTACACGGCCGCAGTTTCCTCTATAGCGCTCACGCATGCGCACCTTTCGTCTACGGCCTCGAGGCCGACCGTCTCGTACACGATGCCAGAAGCCTCTGCGCTCTCCTCTGGCCAGTCGGCACTTGCCGACGCGGCGGGCAACGCGCTGGCATCCACATCCACCCCGCACGTCACGGCCGCAGACCGCGTTCCGCCCGAGCTAACCGCAATGGAGTTTGCTGACGCCGACACGATAACGCTCATGCTGAGCGAGGCGATCGACGTGTCCACGCTCTCGGCGATCGCGCCCGGGAGCCTCGCCCCCCAGCTTGGCGCCCTCACGCCGCGCTACACGGCCGGATCAAGGACGCTAGAGATAGACACTGCCCTGATGGCCTCCGAGGGCCCCACGTACACCTTTACGATGCCCACCGGCGTCACCGACGTGCGCGCGCCTGGGGCACAGGGGGGGCAGGCCAACGCGTTTGGCCCGGCGTCAGCCAACGGGGAACCAAACCCGGCCTCCGTACGATCGGCCACGCTGCCAGACACGACCCCGCCAGGCGCCTCGTCCCTGACAGTATCCGTTTCACACGACCCTGACGGCGACGGGTCGTTTGAGACAAAGGCCGGCGCGCATGCGCACCTTGCTGGAATAGGGGACAGGGTGACGATAGCCGTGACGTTTGACGAGGACGTCGCGGTGGATCCGGCTCCCACCATAACCATCCCTGGCGAGCGAAGGCAGGCGACGGCGACAGGCATGGGCGATGCCGGCGACTCTGACGCCAGGACGTGGTCGCACGCGTTCATGGTCCACGCCATGGACGGCGGGGCGGCATTGGAGTTCAGCATAGCGGCCACGGACACGGCTCCCGCCCCAAACACGGCCTCCGGCGCCGCGGCCATAACCCAAGAGTCCGTCACGTCGGGCGCCTCCACTGCGATTGACGCAACTCCGCCGGCGCTGGCCTCTGGAGGGGCGGTTGACGCGCTGCACACGCGCGCAAGGCACGCCGGCAGTTCCTCTGGCACGACGGGCAGCGTCGGCACGGGCGGACAGCTCCTCGTCCACGTCGCGGCAAGCGAACCCCTTGCGGTCACGCCGGGGGATCTCGTGCTGTACGGGACATCGGGGGCAGGCGCGATCACAGCGAGCAGGGCGTCTGACGAGGGGGGCAACGCCTACACGTACGCGCGGACGGTGGCCGCCTCCGACCCAAATGGCCCCGTGGAGTTTAGCCTAACGATCCGTGACAGGGCCGGCAACTCTCTAGAGCTGGACGAGGATGACCTGACCACGGGCAGGGGTGCCAGCGCTGGCCACCGCATCACCGTCGACACCGTGAGCCCGACCGCCACGGCGGCATTTGAGGGAAACGCGATAGTCGTGACGTTTAGCGAGGGGGTGTACGGCATGCCCGATGCGCTGGGCGTCATGCCTCCCTCGCAGTCCCCCCTTTCCCTTGCTGCGGCCCACAATGACGGCGAGTCGACGGCGCGCATCACGGTCACGCAGCCCGTGGCAGTCGGGACGTGGACCGTGGCTGTGCCTGAAGGCGTCACGGACCAGGCCCGCAACCCGCGCGCGACGGCGACCGTGACGGCCGAGCGCACCGCCGCGCCGACGGCCACGGCCATATCGTACACCGTCCTGCCACCAGCTGGAACGGTGGCGCGCGCGGCGCCCTTTGAGGGCCATGCTCGCGAGGGTGACCGCATCGCCCTCTCGATCACCCTTAGCGAGGCGGTCAGCACTCCCCCCACGGCGCTGTTTGTGGGCAAGGCCTCCGAGGCCGACAGGGTGACGATGGCCGCCGGCGCCGGTGCCAACGAGTGGGCCGCGGCATACTCCGTAGAGCCCGCCACGGACGTGCCGGGCATCGACGGGCAGTTTGCCTTTTCTGCGACGGTGACCGGCAACACCGGCAGCATGGGAACCATCACCGCGTCGGACTCTGCGGCAACGCCGCCTGTGATCGACCGCGTGGCGCCTACGCTCTCTTCGGTGGCCTTTTCAGAGGCCGACACGATCACCGTCACGCTTAGTGAGCGCATGGCGCACGGCGCAGCCGTGATCCAGAGATACGCGTACACGGTCACAGCGCCTGACGGGACTAACACGCCGGACGACGACGACTCTAGCCCCGACACGATACGGCTATCCTCGACCACAGGGCCGGCGTACGCAGAGCAGGCCACGACATCGACCATAACGCTCACGCTCGAGGCAGGGGCGACCGATGGCGTGACGTACACCGTGGGGCTGCCATCAGAGCTCGTCGACACGGCTGGCAACGCGCTCGCCGGACATGCGGGGGACGCGACATACGACCCGCCGGCCGCCTCCGCCTTGGAGTTCACGATCCGCGCGGGTGGCCCCGGCCCCACGATCCCAAAGTCAGGGGAGCACTCTCGCCTTGCCGGAATTGGGGACACGGTGCGCATATCGCTGGATCTTGACGCCAGCGTGCCGTTCCCGCCAACAATCACGCTGCCTGGCAGGGGCGTTGAGGGCGTCGCCATGGGCGACGCCGGAGACTCTGACGCCTCGACATGGCGCCACGACCACGTCGTGCTAGAGGCTCACGCCAGCACGTCACAGGCGAGCCCGCTTGCGCTGGAGATACTTGCGGCAAGCGCCGCGGGCAGCATAGCCAGGATCACGCCTACGGACGGCCTTGCAGCGGGAGCCGAGGTCACGCTGCCCGAGATCGACACGGTGCGTCCAGGGCTCGCCTCGGCGGGCGACGCGCTGTACATGCGAACCACAAACGCAGCCTTTGGGACCGGCATGCAGGAGAGGCTGCCTGCCAACTCCGAGGCCACGCTGCACGTCCACGTGGTTCCAGACGAGCCCCTGGTGGCGGGCGCCGGAGACCTGCTGCTGTTTGCCTCGCGCACGCCGACGGACTCTGTGAAATCCGCCGCGGGCAACGCGCTAGAGTACGCGTACGGCGTCAAGCCAGGAGACCCCGAGGGGCCGGTCTCCTTTGAGCTTGCGCTGCGCGACAGGGCCGGCAACTCCGTCACCCTCACGGAGGCCGGCCTGACCGCGGGTCGCGGGGACGGCTCGGGGCACAGGGCTGCCGTAGACCTCACTCCCCCTCGGGCCGCCTCGGCGCAGACCGCAACCACCACGTCTTCCGTCGTGGAGCTCGACGGGCCGCTGCGCGCGGGCCTGGCCACCTCGGCGGCAGACTGGGCGGTCGCCGGCGCGACGACCACGGCGGCCACCATAGCGGCGAACCGCGCATCCATAACCCTAGAGTACGACGAGGTTGAGGACACCGCGTTTGCCCCAAGGATATCGTATACGGCTCCGCAGGGCGGCGGGCTGGGCGACGACGCGCACAACGCGCTAGCGGGCCTCCCGATACTCGCCGACGATCGCCAGGGGCCGGCAGTGGCCTCGGCGTTCTTTGAGACCGCCTCTAGGTATGTCATAATGTTCAGCGAGCCTGTGGAGCCGCCCCCCGCCACAGAGTGGGCCGTGACGGGAGGCCTCTCCGTGGAGGGGATAAAGAGCCTCGACGCGGGCTCTACGCTGGCCCTTGCCCTCTCGCCTGCGGCGGTGGAAGGAATCGAGTACACTGTGGACGTCCCGGCGAGCCTGCGCGACAGGGCAGAGCCGCCCAACATGATCGCAGGCGCGCGATCCCTCACGCAGGTGTACGAGGACAATGTCTCGTTCGCGGCAAGGACCGCCAGCTCGGCCCGGACGCTGGTGACGTTTGATGACAGCGTGACGGGCGTCACCGTGCCGTCAGAATGGACAGTCGACGGCACGCCGGCGACCTCGTTTGAGGTAAGCGCCTCTGAAAGCGCCGCTCCGGAGCCCGTTGCCTCCATGGACCTGTCCGCCCCGATGTACCCCGCACGAACGTTCGCACTGCTCCACGAGGACCTCGGCCGGACAGACGCGCGCCCTTCCATATCCTACGAGCCGTCGGGCGCCGACGGCACGTCTGTGCT
Source organism: Cenarchaeum sp. (assembly GCA_007570915.1). GTDB lineage: Archaea > Thermoproteota > Nitrososphaeria > Nitrososphaerales > Nitrosopumilaceae > JAHRAL01. Next base: position 2,224 of record RKSK01000089.1, on the reverse strand, counting down.
CCTTGACGAGTTTGGCAGGGGCGTGCGTGCCACGGGAATCACCGCGTCTGACGGCGCCCCGCCGCTCTTTTCCTCAAGGACGGTGTCCGCGTCGGAGATCGCCGTGGAGTTTAGCGAGGACGTGCGCGCCATCGGCGCGCCAGACGCGTCGCGGTGGGCGTATGCGGCAGACGCGGCGGTTGCGGGGTGGCCGGACACGGTATCTGCCGACGGGACGTTCTCGTCGGCGTCGCTATCCGGCAGGACGCTCACGCTGCGCCTTGGGGGCGAGAGGCCGTCATCAGGGTTTGGCTCGGGCGACACCTCGGCGACCCCTGCAGTGGCCTACCTTGTGCCTGATTCTGCGGAGCCTGACATGGAGGACACGCGAGGCAACGCGCTGACCCACGCAACGCGCACCATATCCGCTGACGGCGCGCCGCCGCGCGCATCGACCCTAGAGCTGGAGGTCCTTGACGGCGGAGTTGCGGGAGCCGCAAAGTCAGGCGACGGAGCCACCCACGCGCGCGCAGGCGATGCCGTTCGCGTCATGCTGTCCCTCACCGAGGACGCCGCGGCGCTCACGCCACCCTCCATCAGAGCCCTCGGCTCCGGCCTCGACATGGCCGGCGCGGGCAGCCAGTGGTCGGCGGCTGTTGCGATCCTTTCAGGTTCCGCAGAGGGCGGGTTCGGGTTTACGATAACGGCCACGGACGCCTCGGCGGCGGCCAACACGGCGCGCCTCACAGAGGGAGATCTGACGGGTCCCGGCGTCACCGTCGACACTACGCCGCCCATGGTGGCGTCGGCCGCGCAAATCTCGCCGGATGCCATGCAGATAACGTTCTCCGAGGCGGTGTACGGCGAGGGCGGGGCGTGGAGGGCCGTCTCCGGCGGCGCAGAGGTGGCCACCGGGGTCGCCACGCCGGCGGCGCCGGGCATGAGGGCGATGCGCGCGCCCCTGGTTGCTGGCGAGTTTACGCTAGAGTTCACGGGCCTTGCCGACAGGGCGGGCAACGCCCTTGTGGCCTCGGCGCACTCGCTTGACGAGGGCGGCGAGCTGCGCGCGCCGGAACTCATAGTCGTGCCCAACTCGCGCCCCCTCACCGTGATAGCGCCCGGGGAGGGAGACGCGCCGGGCGCCGAAGTGTCGCTGGACATCGCCGGCCTTGACGGGGGCGACAACTCGTCGTCGGACACGTTCCCCTCGGAGATAACCGCGCGCGTGCGGGGAGCCGAGCTGGTAATACCGGCAATGACGCAGATGACCGATTCCGGGGCCTCCGATGAGGAGACGATACTGGTGAGGAGGGTGGATCACCGCGCCGGCGTCGAGTACGAGGCAGCGCCCGGAGCCGACGCCTCCGAGCGCGCCTCTCACGAAGCTGCCGCGCGCGCCATCTCCTCCAGTCCGCCTGCAATCTTGGTGGAGCTCGGCAAGCCCGGAGAGGCCGAGCCGATGACATTTAGCGGAGCGGTCATGGTCAGGCTAGGCGGTGCGGCGTCTTCTGCGCATGTCTTTTACCTCTCTGGCGCCGAGGCGCGAACCGTCCACTCCATACCAGAGTGCGAGCGCGGTACGACTGCCTCCGATCCGCCGTCCTCGATCGGCGACGGCGCCGTGCGGCTTCAGGAATGCCGCGTTGTAGACGGATCTGACATCGTGGTCTGGACAAACCACTTTACGCAGTTCGGCGGCAGCTCGCAGGCAATGCGTCCGCCGGGGGGATCCGGTTGTGACGACTGCACGCCTCCCACGCTTGGCGTCGACAGCACAGGCACAAGGCGCGTCAACGGGGGGTTTTCGTACAATGGAGATGTCACTGACGCTTCATACTATTACACGCCACTTCCGCTGATAACAGTCGAGACCGGCGAGGAGAACGTGGCGGTGCTAAAGGTGTTTGAGGACAGCGGGCCGGGCAATGTCAGGCATGTTGGCCTCGCGTTCGGGCTCTCGCGTGGGCAGCACTTTGCAGAGTCGAAGGCGGAGATAAGGGTGGACATTCCGTTTTCGGGCAGCCACACCGTGTCGGCCGATGATCCGGGCGGCTCGCTTGACGCCGACTCGCTGCGTGCCGAGGTTGGCGCTGGAAAGTGCATGGAGGGCTCGGAGGCAGAGTGCCGCATAGTCACGATCTACCACACGTTTCTAGAGCCGCTCGAGTTCAACGTGGTCTCGACGATAGTCTGGGACGATAGGCGCAATTCGTGGCAGAACTTTTTCAACCACGGAATAGAGGTG
>RKSK01000068.1 GCA_007570915.1 Cenarchaeum sp. | reverse complement strand
ACAAGGAGGTTGCCCGGCGTGTAGTCGAATATCATGAACGGCGAGTGCGTCGCGTAGAGGACCTGGTTGGAGCCGGCGAGCGACCTCAGCAGGTCCGATATCCCGCGCTGCTGCGTCGGGTGGAGGTTGCGCGCCGGCTCGTCGAGCAGCAGTATGGCCTCCTTTAGCTCGGCGCGCTGCGTCTCGGCGGCAAAGTTTACGATAAACGAGAACGTCCACTTGAAGCCCTCGGCGCGCCTGTGCAGCAGGCCCGTGTTCGTCACGGTCCCGTCGCGGTGCACGTCGGATATGACGACGCTGATGATGTTGCCCGGCTGGTAGCGCAGGTCGACGCGGATCGGGTCCCCGCGCCACGCGGGGTTTAGCCTCTCCGTCAGGCGGTTGCTCGCGGCGTTTAGGAACTTTATCATCTTTGACGGGCTGTCGCGTATCGCGTCGAGCTCGCCAATGTCGAGCTCCGAGAGGTAGAACAGGTTGCGGACCGTCTCGGCCTTGTCAAACTCCTCGACGTACTCTATCCCGGGGCTGCCCGGCTCCTCGGCCTTTGTGTACTCGTTCAGGTTGATGTTGCCGTAGATCTTCTTGTAGTCGGAAAAGTAGACAAAGCGCGGGTGGAGCTCGCCGGCGACAAAGTTCCGCAGGGCCTCGAGGTCCGACGTCCCCTCGAGCAGGCTCGCAAACTGGTTCTCGGGGCTCGCGTATATCCGGTCCCACTCGTCGATCACGCGCGACTCGTCGCTGGAGAGCATGTGGAACCTGTTGCTAAACTCGGCCATGAGCGCGTCAAACTCGGCCTGCGTCCTCGGCGGCTCGCCGGAGAAGGCCGACGTGTCGAGCTGGATGCGTATGTGGTTTGGTATCGTGTCAAGGAACGCCGATATCTTGCCGACAAAGTTCTCCCACGAGTTTAGCGACTTGTTCTCGACGTCGCTTATCGCGACGTCGCCAAAGTCGTACTGGACGCCACCGCCCTTGTTGGTCCGGTAGACGCGGATTCGCGTGATCTCGGGAATCGCCGGGAACGTCTCCCTGATCATCATCGTCTCCCTCGCGCTGAGCTCAAACTCGCCCTCGGCGAGGGTGACCTCGGACTTGAGCTCCTCGGACATCTCGTCGCACAGGTCCAGGTCCGAGACGGCCTCGTCCCTGTTGAGGAGCGTGAGGGCCTGCAGGATCGTCGTCTTGCCGCTCTCGTTGCGGCCCACAAAGGCGGCCAGGTCGCCGACGTTGATCTCGCCAGAGTCGTGGATGCAGCGGTAGGCCCTCACGCGGAACTTTCTTAGCCTCATCGGGCTCCCCCCTGGCCGTCGCGGGTTTTAACCGATTGGTCAGATTTGGCTACATTGCGGGGTAAATTTTGTTAAATAGATATATGGGCGCGCGGCGGCGCGCGCGCCTAGAGCATGGCATCACGCCCCGCCGTCGCGCTTGTCTTTGTACTGCCCGCCGTCGCGTCTGTCGCCCTGGGCGGCGCCGTAATGGCCCAGATGCTCGGCGAGCCCGGCCGCGCCGGCGGCGGGGCCGGCCACCTCGCCATCGTGGGCCTAGAGGCGGCGTACGCGGCGCCGGCGGCCATCTCGGTGAGCGTGAGCGTGGGCCACGAGGCCCTTGACTGCGGCGACCTTGACATTGTCGTTCGCTCCGCCGGCGGGGACACCGTGGGCCAGGGCGGGTTCTTTGGGCAGTGCTTTGCGCGCGAGGGCCTGGCGGTGCCCGTCGGCGGGCCGTTCACGCTGGGCGTCGACGCGCCTGGCGAGTACGAGATCACTGTGACCATGGTTGACGCCCAAAAGAGGAGCAGGGCGGCTGTGACGGAGGCGTTCACGGTAAACTGACGCGCGGCGCACGGGGGGAGCCATAGCATGGCCGATGACGGCAAGGAGGAGCGCCTAAGGCGCGCAAGGGAGGAGCTCGCCGCGCTGCGCGAGAAAAAGCGCGTCCTGGACGAGACGAGGCACCGGACCGCCAAGCAGGTGGCCGCGGGGCGGCGCGCGGAGGGCGACGCGTAGGCCATGGCCGCAGGCGCCGCGCCGGGCGCCGCCGGGGGCACGGCGGTCAGGAAAAAGATCAGAGAGGTCGAGAGCCTCCGCGAAAAGGTCCGCGTGCTAGAGGAGGCCGGCGCGCGCAAGGTGACGCAGGACGCGCGGCGCGGGGCCGGCGGCGCAAGGGGCCCCGCTGCGCAAAAGGGCGCAAGAAAGGCCGGCGCGCAAAAGGGCGCCGGGGGCGCAAAAAAGGGGACAGGCACCGGCAAGGGCGCGGCGCGCGGCGCCGCAAGGGGGGGCGCGGGGAAAAAACCCGGCGGCGCAAGGAGGGGCGCCGGGCGCGGGCGCGGGCGCCGGGGCCCCGGCAGGCCGCGCGCCGCGCGCCGGCGCAGGCGGGCCGAGGAGGAGGAGATTGACATCACCGACGAGGAGAGCCTCGAGGAGGGGATAACCGACGAGGAGATTGCCAACTTTCAGGTGGGCAAGGCCAACATGGAGCAGCTCATCAACAGGGTCTGCGAGATGCTCTCGGGCGGCCCGTCCGGCGGCACGCTGCAGGGCGACGTCTGGAGGCGCCTCAAGCTCACGGTCAGCGACGGGTTTAGGCTCGCCCTCAAGCTCGAGTGGCTTGGCCTCATCACGCGCGAAAAGGTCCTCGAGGAGGGCAGGTGGACGTACAGGCTCATACTCAAGAGGACGCCGATCAGCACGCGGTCCATAGTCAACGCGCCGTGCCTGACGTGCCCCGTCGAGCAAAAGTGCACGCCCGACGGGGAGGTCAGCCCGCACACGTGCGACCTCATCAGGGACTGGGTCCTCGCCGAGTCGGCCAGGCGGCGCAGGCGGGCATGAGGCCGCACGAGGCGAGGCGCGACGCGTACAGGCGCATGGCGCGCGAGCAGGGCTACCGCAGCCGCTCGGCGTACAAGCTAAAGGAGCTAAACCGCGCGTACCGCGTGATTGGGGCCGGCTTTGGCGTGCTAGACGTGGGCTGCTGCCCCGGCGGCTGGACGCAGGTCGCCGTGCAGCTCGCCGGCAGCCGCGGGAGGGTGATGGGCATGGACACGTCCCACACCGACGAGGTCCCCGGCGCGCGGACGGTGCGCCTCGACGTGTCAGACGACGGCGCCGCAGGCGAGGTCCTCGCGTACTTTGGCAAGAGGGTCGACGCCGTCGTGTGCGACCTCTCGCCGCAGGTCAGCGGCAACTGGTCCGTGGACCACGCCAGGCAGGTGTCGCTAAACTATGACGCCGCGCGCGTCATGGCGCGCGTGCTGGCCAGGGGCGGCAACGCCGTCTTCAAGGTGTTTGACGGCGAGTACTCGGCGGAGTTTTGCTCGTACGTGAAAAAGATGTTTGCGCGCACGCGCTCGACAAAGCCCAGGGCCAGCCGCAAGACGAGCAGCGAGATGTACGTCGTCTGCCTGGGCCACACGGGCGGGTAGGCTCGCAGGCGTGCTATTGCGCGCTGGCGTGCCGCAGGCGGCGTTCCCTTGGCGCGTCATCGTCAACGTCTAGAATCTCTCCACGGAGGCAATCAAGATTGTCGAGAATGGATGCAAGATCTGCAGGTGCGCATGCCTGGCCTGTTGTCGAGCTTGGGGCCGGGGAGCGCACCTCTTCTGCGGTTGCCTTGCCCTGGTCTGTGAAAAGATGGCCATGCCTGGTTTTGATCGTCCCAATGTGGTCTGCGACGTGATGCATTGCCGACATTGTATAGCCCAATGTTGAGCCACGTTCCATTGACCCTAGCACAAGCGACCTACACAGGTTGAGCGCGGAGATCATGTAGTCTATGTCACGGCTGTCTTCCCTGCGCATGGCGAGCTCCCTTGCCTTGCGCACCCTTTTGGAGATGCGCCGCGCGATTGCAGATATTAGCACCGTAATCGGGAGGGCAAGGATGGAAAAAAGCGCCCCGGCGGTTCCAATGTCATGCACTATTCCCATTCGCACCGCTGCCGCGGCGGCAATCCCAATTATGGCAATGGCCGCCAGGATCGCAACCAGCAAGTCTCGATCTGGATCATGTGCTTTCGCTTGCCCCGTTCGGGCGCCCCCCAACGACATTACCTAAAAAGTGGTCGTGCGCGCCGGGACCCGGCGGACAAGTCCCACAAACTGTGTGCCTGGTTGGCGGCCTTTGGCCAAAATGCCCCAGACCCTCTGGCAAAGGCGCGCAGGGAGCTGTGCATCGGGAGAGCCGCGGGGCAAGGGCGGCGCGCCGGTTGCCCGTTCGCCGGGCCCGCCTGGCGGCCCTATATGCCGCCCCGTGGCAGGATCATGCGCTCGCGCTCCGGGATCACGGCGGCTCGCGCCATGCGCCCCAGGTCGGCGTGGCTCTTTCCTGCAACCGCCCCCGGGAACGCCCGCTCCGAGGGGCCGTCCGGAAACAGGCCGCCCGTCGGCCCGTCGCCGTCCAGCTCGACGGCGTGCAGGTCTATCGTCATAAGGGAAGCCCGGGGGCCGGACTCGCTGTCGCGGTAGACATAGTCCATCTGGTCGAGGCCGTGGCCCGTGGCTATCGCAAAGCACTGCTTTGCGACAAAGTTTCGTGTCGCCCTGTGCATGTCGCCGTCGATCACGCCATGCCTGCCGAGGAGCGCGACGGGCCTGCGCAAGCCGCGCCCGCCCTATCGCGGGTCCTCCGGCGGGGACCTTATGCTGTCGAGCAATATGCCAACTTGGCTAGACACCGCGCTCAGCATCTTGATCGAGTGGAGGTGCCCGACAGTTGACGCGTCAAGGAGTTCCCTCAGCAGGATGGGCACCAAGAACCTGGCATTATGCGCAATGTGCCCCTCGTACTGAAACAGCGAGGTCTGCAGCGCGAGCGAGATCGCCGCCAGCGAGCGAAAGTACGCCTCCGAGTCGGGCACCAAAAGCGCATGGGCAATCGTGTCGCGGCGTGCGCGCAGTATGCCCGCAAGGGACACCGTGTTGCGCGGCCTCTCTGTCTCCATGTGTGCCCTAAACTCGCGCGTCTTTTTGAAGAGGGCAGCCGACCTTATCAGGGCAATGGTTCCAGAGATCGAGCCGGCATGGCTATTATGGACCCGTACGGCTCGATCGCCTCAAGCGCGTCGACTAACGCCTCAAGCGTCACGCCTGGTCCCCCGTGGCTGGCGCCTCCCATGCGGGCGGCCTGCTTGACTCTATGTCGACCATCACGCGCCTGGCCATCTTCTCGTCACAGTCGGCGTTTATGCGGGCCACATAGGCAGGCAGCATGTCGTCCGGGCACGACCCCCTTTCGTGGATGATGGAGCTTGCGACGGACAGCCATGCCCTGTCTCGGCCACGCACAAGCGAGATAAACCTGTCTGCCTCAAAGTCCACGGTCAGGCGGGGCGCGTCGTCTTGCATCTCTTCGACAAGCTCCAGGTAGCCGGGTACCGCCTGCAGTTCCACAATCTCGCCAAAGTCCACCTGCATCTTGCCGTCCACGAGCTCGGCGTGGTCTGCGGCAAGAAACGACGAAAACGCCCCATACTCGTGCAGGTGCCACTCGTATCCCAGGTCCAGCCCAAACGCCCTTGCGATAAACGCACACTTGTGGAGCGTCTCCACCTCCCTTAGCGAGTGCTCTTGCTCTTTTGGCAGCACATCACAATACCGCAAAAACCCCACAAAGAGCGCAAGGTTGGTGTGCGGGATTGTCAGCGTGTGCAGCAGCCTCGAGAGGCGGACAAGCAGGCCTATCCCATTGACAAGCGAGGCCGTGCCGTCTGCGCGCGCAATCGCCCGGCGGGCTGCGGCGCCTTCTGTCCTGCCAAGGCGGCTGTCTGTGAGCACTGGCAACCTGGCATGTCCTGCCACAGCGGAACGCACCGTCGACTCTGATTTCTGGCGGAGCGCAGATAGCGCCTCGTGCGCCTTTTGTGGGTTCTCTAGCACGGGGCGGATCCTGCGCAGTGCCTTGCGCGCCTTTTGTGGATCCGTTAGTGTTGCGCTCACTTGGCGAGCGCCTCGCAATAGCCCGATAGCACGCCCATGGCGCGATCTAGGACTCCGGGAACGTCCGACATTTTAGATTTGCCCTCCCCAAAGATTGCCAGCTTTATCATGGCGCCCTCGACTCTAGCGGTTATGCCGGAGAACGCAATAGCGTTTTCGTCCGCGTCCGCCCCTGATGCCATGGGCGGCTCCAGCTCGAACATGACGGATCCGAACTTTGCGGGCAGTGCGCCGTTCTCTATTCTAGGCGGATCCATGGCAACGTCGGCAAGTATGGCGTTGACCTTTACATGGACTCTGTCGGTGTCCCCCAGGCACCTGCCCACGGCACCTAGCGTGGTGGACGGGGCATCAAAAGACGACTCGATGTCCCAGGCAACCTCAAAGGACGACCCGTCAAGCCTGACTGCCACAAGCCCAGAGCCGCCCCTGCCGCCATGCCTAGTGAACGTGCTGCCAGGAACTAGGGACTGCACGGCATACTCTGTAGTTCCGTCCAGAAGCGCCCGCTCTATGGAGCCACAGGCGCCCTTGACGCCTTTTTGGCCCAGCGAGTGACCCCCATAGAGCATTGCGGACACGCGCACACCTTTGTCCATTACGCGCGGGGCGGCCATATGGGCGTAAATAAATCCCGCTGCACCGTCAGGCCCCGCACAGGCGTGGGCATGGACTGCCAGCCTGGAATCCTGCTCGATTTCGCGCGGTGCACAGAGGCGTCCATTTCGCCAGGCGCTCCCCCCCCCCCACGGGCATTTTTACTCGCTGTACAGCCGCTCGCGCTCTGGTATCACGGCGTCTCGCGCCATGCGGCCCAGCTCGGCGTGGCTCTTGCCCCTGACCTTTTCCAGGAACTCGCGCTCGTCGGCGTCCGTGGGAAACACCCTGCCCTGGTCCTTGCCGTCAAGCTCGACTGCGCACAGGTCAATGTCGAGCAGCGCGGCGAGCGGGCCGGGCCGGACGCCGCGCCACGTGCGCCCCACCGTGCCCAGGCCGTGCCCCGTGGCGATCGCATGG
>RKSK01000119.1 GCA_007570915.1 Cenarchaeum sp. | reverse complement strand
TCGCAACGGCGACTCCGGCAAGCACGATGGCAGCCACCCCTCGGCGAGTCAAGTCGGAACCCTTTGGCTTGCTTTACTATAAACCCAACGATGCCGCCGGCGCCGTTGCGCAAAGGGTTATTAGCTGCCCGCCTGCCGGCTGCGCCAAGGCAGGCCGACATACGGAGCCTCCCCAGGGGCGGCGGCGCTCGGGCCATTGTCCGACCCGCCGCCCCGGCTCTACAAACGCAGGCTGCTCAGCGCCCCGCCGCGCCACGACCTGCCCCTTATGCTCTCAAGCATTCCCCCAAACCTCGCGTCCCCGCCGGCGTGGCGGTTTAGGGCAAACGCGACGGAATCGGCAGCCTGCACGAGCGGGCTGGTTCGCGAGTCCACAAACGCAATTCCCGTCACGCGCCGGGCTCCGCGAAGCGGCGAAAGCCGCCCAGCCGCAGGGCCACAAACCGCCCGGGTCATGTGCAGGCGGTACTTTGCTCTTACATTGTCCGAGACCACGCGGCACGTCGTGTCAGGCCCCTGCGCCCGCGCAAACCCCCCCCAGCCTCTCGACAAGCAGCGACGTGGCGTACTCTGTGTTTTTGGATGCCCTTGCTTGCTTCCATCGCACCTCTGAGCTCCTGACCACGACCCCAAACAGCGTGACGTCATGTTCGCACACAACGCCCACGACGCGGCGGAGGACCCCTATCCTGTCGTCCACCGCCCTTATCCTCAGTGACGGCCCGGCGCGCCCGCGCATTATGTCCCTGGCGTGGAGCTCCCAGCCCGCGGGGTCGGCGCGGGGGGCAAGGTCGAGCTTTAGCCTCTGCAGCCCCCCGGCAAGATCCGCCAGGGCGCCCCCGTCCCCCGCAACGCACCCCAGCACAAAGTGGTCCCCCTCGCCGGCAACGCCGCCCCTGTTGCCCGACTCGTCCACGTACGCCACAAGCCCGGGCATTGCCGCCTAGGCCCCGGCGGGGCGCGACCCCGCCCACCTGCGGCATGCGATCATGATCGCGCCGTCCCCCCGCGCATTGCGCGCCGGGCCGCGCCGCCCCCCTTTTACAGTGATCCCGCAACAATTGTTCACAAGCCTGATCGTTTCTGCCAACCATGCCTGGCCGCAGGGCTGGCGGATCCCGGGGCCGCGCCGCGCGGCTAGCCTATCACGGGGGCACCGCGAGGCCCGCGCTCGGCGGGGGCCTCGCCGGCGAGCTCCCAGAGCATGGCGTCCCTGTCCTCCAGGGCCGCCGACATGCCCGCCGGCAGGGCCTCGGGGTCGCCGCCCCTCTCGGCAAACTCGGAGGCGACGCACTCGGCGTACTCGGCGTCGCCGGACTCGGCGCACTCGCTCATGGCCCACGCAAGCGAGTTGACCTGGATGCACCAGTCGATCCCCCGCGTCACGAGGCACCCCTCGCGGATCGAGCCCGGCGTGCCCTCTGGCCAGTCGCCGACGACGACGGCGATGAGCACGCCATAGGCCGTGCCGGCCACGACGAACGCGACGAGGGCGTACATGACAGCGTCAAACGCGCCTATCATGCGCGCCGGCCCGGCGCGGCCCCTATTTATCCAGATCTGCCCGATCGCGCCCAAGGCTGTTATAGGCGCGCCGCGCGGGGGCGCGCGCGGATGCCGGACAACGCCGAGGCCGAGGGCCTAATCCTTGACGCCGAGTCGCTCATCGCCGGGGGGCGCCTCGACGAGGCGGTCGGCCGCCTCGACGGCGCGATCGCCCTTGACCCCTCGGCCCACGGCGCGCGCCTCTGCCGCGCGAGGCTCCTCGCCGAGCTCGGCAGGACCGACGACGCGCTGGACGGGCTGCGCGACGCCGTGGCCATGCAGCCCGGCGGCCGCCTCGCGCGGCAGCTCCTGATAGAGGCGCTCTTTGACGCGGACCTCCACGGCGAGGCCATCGCGCACATTGACCACATAATCGGGTCCGAGCCGGAAAACTTTCTTGCGCACACGGACCGCTGCCGCGCGCTCAACTACACGGGCCGGCCCGCCGAGGCCCTCGAGGCGATCGACAGGGCCATAGGGATCAACCCCTCAATGCACGAGGCCCACCTCGCGCGCGGCGACACGCTGCACAGGCTCGGCCGGCCCGCCGAGGCCCTCGAGGCGCTTGCGCGCGCAGAGGCCCTCGGGCGCGACACGCACGACCTCCACATCCACCGCGGCGACGCGCTGCGGTCCATGGGCCGCCACGCCGAGTCGCTTGCGGCGTACGGGCGCGCCGCACGCGTCTCCCCCGGCCACGCGCCGGCGCACATTGGCCGCGCGCACGCGCTTGACAGCCTGGGCCGCCACGCCGAGTCGCTTGCCGCAAGCGAGCGCGCGATAGAGCTTGCGCCCGGGGACGCCAGGGCGCACATGGCCCGCGCGCTCGCGCTCCTGGGCCTGGGCCGCGCAAGGGAGTCCCTGGCGTCACTAGAGGAGGCCGCGCGCCTTGACCCCGGGACGCAGATACGCAAGATTCGCGACGACACTGTGAAGAGGATCAGGGACGCGGGTCTCGAGGACCTCGCCGGCATTGGCGCGCGCGGCGGCGGCGGGGCGGGCGCAGGGCCCGCGGCCGCGCCTCGCGGCTGAGCGCGCCCCCGCGCGCGCAGCCGGCGGGAAATTGTTATAGGCGCGGGCGCGCGGCGGGCCGCGCATGGCGGGACCGCAGGCCGAGGACGCCGGCGCCGAGCTGGCAAGCAGGCTCGCCGGCGCCGAGGCGGCCATTGCGCGTGATCCCGAGGACGCCGCGGCCCACAGGGACAGGGCGGAGCTCCTCCTTGGCCTCGGCAGGATGGAGGATGCCCTTGAGGGGTTTAGGCGCGCCGTCGAGCTGCGGCCGGGGAGGGCGTCGTACAGGGCCGACCTCGGCGCGGCCCTCTCGCTTGCCGGCGCGCACGAGGAGGCCCTGGCCGAGATCGACAGGGCCGCCGAGCTGGACCCCGGCACGGCCGACATACGCATCGACCGCGCGCGCGTCCTGCGCGCGATGGGCCGCCACGACGAGTCGCTAGAGTCGCTGCGCGAGGCATCGGCGCGCTGGCCCGGCGACGTGCGCCCGTGGTACACGGCAGCCTCGACGCTCTACGATCTGGGCCGCCACGCCGAGGCCCTCGCCTCGGCGGACAGGGCCGTCGAGCTCTCGCCGGGGAACGCCGAGGCGCACAACATGCGCGGGACCGTCCTGCAGGCCCTGGGCCGCAGCGGCGACGCGCTCGAGGAGTTTGAGGAGGCCTCGCGCATCGGGCCCGGCGACGCGAAGCCGCGCTACAACGCCGGCGTGATTCTGTTTTCAATGGGCCGCTACGCCGAGGCAGTCGCGCGCCTCCGCGGG